>DAOVHK010000092.1 GCA_030671905.1 Clostridia bacterium
AAAAAGAAAAAGAGAAAATAAATACCAGTGGTTGCGGAGCATCACAGTCGTGTCATTGCGAGCGACTGGAAGGAGCGTGGCAATCGACCTGAAGGGTCGTTGCGAGGGCGAAGCCCGTGGCAACCTCGTTATGAACTACGAGATTGCTTCACTTCGTTCGCAATGACAATTTGTGTCAATTCGCTTCGCTTCCTCGCAATGACACCTCGCAGAGCAAAAAATTGTTAGCGAGCGAACCAAATCCCGAGCATACTATTCTATTACTTTTTTTACCTTAAAGTGACTAGATTCCACTTGTGGAGCATTGGCTAAAATCTCTTCCTGCTTCAAAGACGGTCTTACCTTGTCCTCGCGGAAAACATTCGATAAACGCAGCACATGGGAAGTAGGTTCTACTTTTTCTGTATCGAGCTCATTAAGTTTATTAATATATTTCAAAATATCTGCCAGTTGCTTTGTATACTTTTCTTTCTCGTCTTTGGTCAGTTTTAATCTCGCTAACCTGGCAACATATTCAACTTCCTCTTTAGTAATCATTTCCCTTCTCCCTTCTTTTATATTTTCTCTATCGGTGCATATTTTACTAAAAATTTTCTCCACTGACCATTTCCGAAAAGAACAATAATCTTTGTATCATCACCAGAACCACTCCGTTCCAATATTTTGCCCATACCGAACTCCTCATGCCTCACTCGAGCACCAACCTGCCACTCATCAGCTTGAGCCTGGCTGAACAGAGAGGAACAAATATTTTTGCCTTGAGCCTCATCAGGAGAAATTTCTCCCTCTAAGAAACCTGCCTCCTCTTTTATGAGGCCAGCTTCTACCACAAAACGAGAAGGCTCATTCCACCTCCACTGTCCATAAAGTCGCCTCTGGCTTGCTGAAGTCAGATAAAGCTTTTCCTTGGCTCTGGTCATTCCCACATAACATAGTCTCCTCTCCTCTTCCATCTCTGCCTGGTCATAAAGGGCATCGGCATAAGGAAAGAGCCCCTCTTCCAAACCGGTAACGAAGACCACAGGAAATTCCAGACCTTTAGCTAAATGGAAAGTCATCAGAGTCACCCTATCATTTTCCTCATCCCATGTATCTATATCAGCAATTAAAGACACCTGCTCCAGAAAAACCTCTATAGTCTTATTTTCTGACTGCTCTTCAAATTCTCCCACTGCAGAGACCAATTCTTTTACATTCCCAATTCTGCTCTCGGCCTCAACAGTATCTTCGCTGGCAAGTTCATTTAAGTAACCTGTCGTCTCTATTACCAAGCGCGTTAACTCTTTTGCCGTTAAGTTTCTACTCTTCTCTCGTAACTCCCCAATCAGGTTTATGAAATCTTCAAGACGAGAAGAGATACGCACAGGAATTGTCTTAATCTCGCGAACTTTCGTGAGAGTTTCAAAGAGCGATTTCTGGTATCTATGAGCATATTGTTCTAAATAGTTCAAAGTTCTCTTGCCTATGCCACGACGGGGGACATTAAGTATCCTTTTCAGATTAAGAGAATCCAAGGGATTAACTATAACTCTTAAGTAGGCCAAAATGTCTTTTATCTCCTTTCGCTCATAGAACCTCATACCTCCCACAATGGTATAATTTATTTTAGCTTTCCTGAAAGCATCTTCCACAACCCTCGACTGTGCATTCGTCCGATAGAACACAGCAAAGTCTCTAAGAATGTGCTCTTCTTCCATCAATCTAATCATTTCTTCTGCCACCAGATTAGCCTCATCGATTTCGTTATCCACTAAGGCATATTCCACAGGCATTCCCTCTTCCCGATTTGTCCACAGTTTCTTTTCCTTCCGATATCTGTTATTCTTGACCACTTTCCAGGCTGTATTGAGAATATTTTTTGTGGAACGATAATTCTGCTCCAATTTCATAACCTTAACATCATTATAGTCCTTTTCAAAATGTAAGATATTACGCAGGTCTGCCCCCCTAAATGAATAGATAGATTGGTCATCGTCACCAACAACACATATATTCTTATGTTTTGAAGCTAAAAGTTTAATCAATAGATACTGAGCGTGATTAGTATCTTGATACTCGTCAACCATAACATATTGGAACCGCTCCTGGTATTTCTCCAATATCTCTTTTTTCTCTTTAAAAAGTCTAACCGCCTCCATCAAAAGGTCAGCGAAATCTAAAGCAGAACTCCCTTTAATCTTCCTCTGGTAAAGTTGATAAATATCAGCTACAACTCTGCGGTAGTAGTCACCAGAAGCTTGAGCATAAATAGTAAATGAATCGGCATCGACCAGATTATCCTTAGCCCTATTTATGAGTGCTTGAGTTACTGTTATCTTAAATCTTTTCTCATCAATATCTAATTCTTTCATGCATTCTTTGATTAAGTTCAACTGGTCTGCCTCATCGTAAATGATAAAGTGTCTACTCCCGCCAATCTTATCAATTTCTTCACGCAGAAGGCGTGCCGCAAATGAATGGAAAGTAGAAATCCAGACACTCCTCCCCTTACCTCCTACCAAGCGGTCTATCCTTTCCCGCATCTCTCCTGCAGCTTTGTTAGTAAAAGTAACCGCCAGGATATTCCAGGGAGAGATACCCCTCTCAATTAGATAGGCTATGCGATAAGTAATTACTCTGGTCTTCCCCGAGCCCGCTCCGGCCAAAATAAGAAGAGGACCTTGAATATGTTCAACCGCTTCTCTCTGTGGAGGATTGAGGTCATTCAGTAAATTATAGCCTTTCGTTCTCTTCTCCATAAAACCAGAACTCCTTATTTTCCTTTTAGCCCTTTATGGGCGTAAGGTACCAAGTGATGAACAAACTGTCTTTTAAATTTTCCTCCCCTACTGCACCATTTTCTCAATCATTATCGTGGCTTTATAATTATCAGGGTCAAGCTCCAGAACCTTTTTGAATTCATCAGCAGCTTCTTTAAGTTTTCCCACAGTATAATAACAATATCCTAAATTGAAATGGGCATCAATCATATCGGGATTGATGGCAATCGCCTTCTGATAATTCTCAATCGCCTTCTGTTTATTTCCTAAAGTAAAGTAGATATTTCCCAAATTATTCCTTGCTCCTGGAAGTTCAGGGTTCAATCTACAGGCTACCTCAAAATTCTTGATAGCTTGTCTCCAATTCTTCTCCTTTGCATAAACCCATCCCAGCCTGTAATAAGCCAAAGCATTATAGGGATCAGTTTTAACAGTTTCCTCAAGTGCTGCGATTGTCTTCTGGGGGTCAACTTCTTTCTGCTCAAAGAAACTGACCTCTTCTGTCAATAACTTATGGGCACGAAAGGGTTTAACTATTCCCTTTATAGAGAATATTCCCATACAGAAGACAAGACCAATTATAGTTAGCTTTAAAGCTTTTGGCCAATCTATGGGCACCACTATCTCTCTCTTACCCTGGGAAGCCAAGAGGCCAAGCACAAAATAGAAATAGACTGCGGTTACTATAAACCGCATATTAACTGAAACAAAGCTATGTGCAAGAATTCCAGCGCTTGAGGCAAGCCACCCCAGAGTTAAAATTTTCCGGGACTTAAGACTCGAATCTTCCTTCAACAGCAGCCTCCCTTGAGCAAAGAAGGCAAAAATTGTCCAGATAAAGATGCCAATTCCAATAAGACCTGTTTCCGACCAGATTTCCAAAAACTCGTTGTGAGCATAATTGACAATAAACCTATCCTGCGGCAGAATTTTCAGAAGTTCCTCTGAGGCATAGCGGGGGAAATATATGTGAAATGCTCCAATCCCTACTCCCACAGGGTTATTGAGCCCCATTACCAATGTATCTCTCCAGATCAGTAAACGCTCAGTGCGCCGGGTGAGTATCTGGCCAACTTTATCAGCACCTGCTTCAATCGTCTTTTTATATTTTTGACTGGTGGACATTAATCCAAAATGTAAAAGAAAAATAAGAAGCAAAGGAATAAGAAATTTTAACTTTCCCTTCCAGAACTTCTGCCACCGCTCCCCTCCAACCTGTTTGCTGTAAAGTGTTACAAAAATCAGAAAGGAAATTATGAAGCCACCCCATGCCCCCCGTGTAGCTGTAAAGTATAAATTGAGAAGCAAAAGCAAAGTACTAAGACCAAATAGTAGTTTCCATCTCTTCCTTTCAGTTAAAAACATAGAGAAAAATATTGGTAAACAAACTATTATGTAGCCTGCAAAGAAATTGGGATTACCAAAAGTGGCAAAAGGACGCTGGTTAGGTCCATAATGAGCGATACCAAAGAATTCTCTCAGTGGAAGGTGAAGCCACTTATCCATACTTGAGAAAATTCCAGCCAGCCAGGAAAAGAGTGAAGTCAAAACATTTGCAGGATTCTTAACTGCCCAGAAGGAGCTAATCCCATTCAGCGAGACAAAGATACTTCCCAAAAGCCAGGCAGAAAGTATGTAATTCAAGTTTCTTCTATCACGAATGTTGTTGGCAACAACAAAGAAAACGAACACACAAATTAGCATTCTTTGAAATTCATTCCTGGCTACCACTTTATCTGCGGAAAATATGTAATAGAGAGAAATGGCCAAGCCATAGAAGAGGATGGGTAAATTCAGAAGGTTACTTTTAAGAACGAGCCGCCCCTCAAGCATCATCCTTACTATCCAGAAGACCAGAAGCAAGATAACAGATAGTTGCATCGCAAAGAGCTTGTAGCGGGTAAGTTTGACGTCAATTGCCAAGGCAGAGAAGAGTACAAAAAATATAAATATTCCCAGGATAATTTTTTCTAAATACTCCGTTAACGGTTTCGAAAAATTCGATTGCCTCTCAGTCCCGACTCTGTCAATAGACAAGCCATGCTTTTTCACTTTCGCTCCATATAAGTTATGTATACCGGACGACCACGACGCACAATATCAAAAATTACTCCCTCGGAAAGGTTTACTTTCTTAACCACTTTCTTAAACTCTTTACAATTCCCCGTGGATTGTCGGTTTATACTCCTTATCAAGTCACCTTCCACTAAACCCATCTCTTCAGCCTTGCTGCCAATTTCAATTTCCACAATTACCACTCCTTCTCCATCTTCAATACGATACTTTCCGGCTAAAGCAGGGGTTAATGCCTCTACCTTCATACCCAGCCACTGTTCAACTTCTCCTTCCCCTATTTCTTCTTTTTCTTCTCCCCTTACTCTTGCCTCCTCAACCATCTCTGGCATTTCTCCCAATTTTATGGTCAGTGTGACCTCCTTTTTTTCTCTAATTACCACTACTTTTACTTTCTTTCCCGGTTTTGTTTTGGTGACTACTTTCTGGAGGTCTTTTACGTCTTCAATTTTGTGGTCTCCAACTTTTATAATCACATCACCCCTCTTCATTCCCCCTTTTTCTGCAGCAGAGTCTTCCATTACTCTATTAACTAGAACCCCTTTTGTGTTGGGAAGGTTAAATTGCTTGACTATAACTTCGTCCACTTCCCTTATTTCTATCCCCAACCAGCCACGCACAACTCTCCCCTTTTCGATTAACTCATCAAGAATCTCTTTAGCATTATTAATAGGGATAGCAAACCATACGCCAGCAAAAACTCCCGTGGGAGCATAGATTGCTGTGTTAATCCCGATAACCTCTCCTTTAATATTGACCAGTGGGCCACCGCTATTGCCCCGGTTAATGGAGGCATCGGTCTGAATCATCTCTCTATACTGTTTACCTTCAACGTATAGCGATTGCCTCTTAGCACTAATCACAC
>DAOVHK010000152.1 GCA_030671905.1 Clostridia bacterium
AACGATAGTTTTTAAGAGACTTCTTTAAGATAGTTTTGCCTTGACCGAGTGATAGCATTTTGATATACTTTTGTCAAAGTAAGGGGATTCGACATTATGAGAATGCAATTAATTGTAAATCCTTTATCTGGCGGCAAGAAAGTGGAAACTTACCTGCCTAGAATTAAAGAAATTCTGGGAAGGGATAATTCCCTTAGTTTAGCTATAACCAAACAGAAAAATAGTGCCTTTCAGGAAGCTCAGAAAGTAAGCGGTGAAGAGTATGACCTGATTGTGGTCTGTGGAGGCGACGGGACTATGAACGAGGTAATCAACGGGGTGGTCTCTTCCCACAGCTCCCTTCCTATAGGATTTGTTCCCTGCGGTACAAGTAATATTTATGCACTTTCTGCAGGTATTCCTCTTGACCCTATCCAGGCTTGTGAAATTATTCTTAAAAAATATATAAGGAAAATTGACCTGGGGAAAGTGGGGAGTGGCAATTCCCTGCGCTACTTTGTTTCCATGGCCGGAATAGGTTACGAGGCTTCGGTAATTAAATCACTGAATCCTAACCTGGTAAGAACCTTGGGAGGGGTTCCTGCTCATTTAGTATCAGGTGTGGGTGTGTTGATTAAGCACCAGAGAATTGAACTTTCTATTAAACTGGATGGCTCTTCCTGTCGAGGCTTTGAGGCCATCATCTCCAACGGAAGTTTCTACGGTGTATCTTCCATAATTGCTCCTGAAGCCGACATGGCTGATGGCTATCTGGACGTTATTATATTTAAAAAAGGTAGAAGAAGAGATGTTCTTCGTCATGTTTTGGGCGTTTTGAGAGGACGCCATATTTATTTTAAGGATGTGGAATATACTAAGGCAAAAAAGATAGAGATCGATGCTCCCAAGGAAGTGTGGATACAGGTTGATGGAGAAATTATGGGCACTCTCCCTCAAAAGTTCGAAATCTGTCCTCAGGCTATTCAGGTAATTTTGCCCGAGACAAAATCTGCTTAATAAGGGAGGAAGATTGAGATTCATCGAAACCTTAAAAGAAAGGGATTGGAAAATAAAAATTCTGCTCCTTTCTGTCCCTGTGATTTTATTAGTCTACATCTACCATGGGATGGACGAGGCATTTGCGCGATATTTTTCTCATCTTTCTAACTTATACTATTTCGACATATATCGTTATGTTTACCAATTTCTAACTACACTCGTTCTGTTTTTTCTCTTTCCTTTAATAATCATAAAATTGGTTTTCAAGGAAAAACTTAAAAATTACGGACTGACCCTGGGAGATAAAAGATATGGTTTACGATTTATTATTATAACTATTCCTCTTATTGTAACTCCCATAATAATTCTGGGGTCACATATGCCCCAGGTTCGCGCAGAATACCCACTATCAAAACTGGTCCAGGATAATGCTTCGGTCTTCTTATTGTATGAATTTTCTTATGTTTTGCTATATTATGTGGGCTGGGAGTTTTTCTTCAGAGGATACATGCTATTTGGATTGAGGGAAAAATTCGGTGATGCCTATGCAATTTTACTGCAAGTTATTCCCTCTGCTCTCCTGCATTTTAATAAGCCAGAGTCGGAATTCTTAGGGTCAATAGTTCTGGGAATAGTATTGGGCTACCTTGCTTTGCGAACCCGGTCTATACTGTATCCTTTAATAATCCATTCCTGTATAGGAGTCTTCACGGACCTATTCGTAACCATCCTGTAGTCATAAAAACTATCCGAAGAGGCGGGGAATGCAGGTATAGGAAAGAGTACCTGTCCCCTTTTTCATGATATGAGAGCTTTTATTACTGGAATAAATGGTTTTATTGGAAGCAATCTGGCAACACGTCTAATCACCGAGGGTCAAGAAGTATCGGGCCTGGTGAGGAAAACCAGTAATCTGTCTTTCCTTGAAGGGTTAAAAGTAAAATTGTTCTTTGGAGATTTATCAAATAGAGTTATATTAGATAAAGCTACCCAGGGAGTAGATATAGTATACCATGTAGCAGGATTGGCATCCGATTGGGGACCAATAGAATTATTTAGAAAAGTAAATGTAGAAGGGACTAAGAACCTTCTGGAAAGCTCACTCAACTCTGGAGTCAAACGGTTTATTTTTATCAGTTCTGCTGCGGTTCATGGTTTTGGGGGCTTCCACAATGCTACAGAGGATTCCCCAAAGACAGCTACCATCTTTCCTTACTGTATAACCAAAAAGGAAGCAGAGGATCTGGTAAATAGATTCCACAGAGAAACAGGTCTACCTACATTGATTATCAGGCCGGGTAATGTTTTTGGACCAAGAGATCGAGTAACTTTTGTAAAAATGGCAGAGCTTTTAGAGAAGAGGCAAATGGTTTATATTAATGGAGGAAGACCATTAACCTGTCCTACATATGTTGAAAATCTCGTAGATGCCATTCTACTTGCTGGAAGCAGGAAGGATACAGTGGGAGAGACATTCATTATCACTGATGGGCTGAAAATCACCTGGAAGGAGTACTTTGACAAGATTGCCGAGAAGCTCGGCGTGGGACGACCTTTATTTTCCGCCCCTTACTGTTTAGCCTATTCTGCCGGGGCGGTCTGTGAGGCAATCTTAAAATTGTTCAGGTCAAAGAAGCCACCTATAATAACTCGCTACAGAATAGCCATTGCGGGTAAGGATTACCATTTCAGTATAGAGAAGGCGAGGACTAAACTTGGCTACCGACCAAGAGTCTCTCTGGATGAAGCTATGGAAAGAACAGTAAAATGGTATAAGAGTAATTCAAAATATCGGATTAAGATTTCGAAATCTTAATGCTTTCAAATATTGGTCTGATATACCCTGTACTTCTTGTATACTTTACCACCCATCATTTCGGCTGCTCGCTGGGTTAAGATGTTATCTTCCAGCACCCATGAAGACTCACAATATTTATAACCTACCCTCTGGCAACCTTTCAATCCTTCCAATATAAGGAGGGTCTCAATTCCTCTCTTCCGATACTCTTTTACTACCCCCATAATTGGTAAGCGCTGAGTAGTAATCTTCTTCCTGTACCATAGGAATTTCAGAATAGTCCAGGGATTCAACTTCCCGTTCATCCTTTTAGTAACCTCATTATAGTTAGGAACCGTAATTAACATTCCTACTGGCTTACCATCTACTTCAGCCATGGGCATTGTCCCGGGCACGAGAAAAGGCTTTAGCTTCATAGCCTCAGTGTAGAACTCCTCCTTTGTCCAGGGAACGAATCCCCAGTTTTTTTCCCAGGCATTATTATAGATTGTACGAACATTCTCCACTTCGTTTTCCCATGCTTTTAGATTGCCTTGTCGAATTTTAACATCCGGATTTTTCTCTCTTATTTTCTTTGCCACTTTTTCCAATCTTTCTAAGGGAGCCTTATCTACCTCTATCAAATAGGCAAAGAAATCCATCCCTTTAACTAAACCATATCTTTCCATAAAATCGATATAGTACTCTGGATTGTACGTCATCAAAATGTAAGGGCTGGAGTCAAATCCTTCTATAAGAACACCCACTTCGTCGTTAGTAGA
>DAOVHK010000065.1 GCA_030671905.1 Clostridia bacterium
GCTGGACTCAGAATACTCCTGACCCTGAAACAGCAATCTATAACTATAGGTTACAGGTAAGGTCTGAAGATGGGACAATATTTGATGGCAGTGTGGGTGATGTTAAGAGTTACAGCGTCTCAGGATGTGGATATAATAAGACATACGAGGCTCGAGTGATGTCACAGAGTGGCGGTGGCTATAGTGGCTGGTCGGATTGGAGCGATGGGATAATAGTTGTTCGTCTCCTTGATATATCTAACAACTTAATTCATCCCAGAAAGGCAGACAATGAAGCGACTATCAAGTACTTCATAGTAAATCCAGCTAAAGTTAATCTGAAAATCTATAACCTGATGGGTGAGCTGGTGATGAGTTTAGTGGATAATGAAAATAGAGGAACAGGGATGTATCAGGAACCCTGGTCAGGAGAGAATGAGAAGGGCTCAACCGTAGCCAGCGGAATCTACTTAGTGCACATAGAGGTGGAAGGAGAAAGTGCAACAGAAAAGATATGTGTGGTGAAATGAGGAGGGTAAAATGGAAAAACAGAAAGGATTTACTCTTATAGAGTTGATGATAGTTGTTGCTTTGCTCGCTGTTTTAGGGTATGGGATAATGAAGTTCTTCTCCAATACGTTCAGAACCTGGTGGCAGACGAGCCAGCAGATTGACGCGCAGCAGAAGGCGCGTGTGGCTATGGACGAGATGACCAGGTTTGTCAGGCAGGCAAGGCCTGTGACCACAATAGCGGTTGGTCAGCAGGGTGGTGAAAATCCCAATACAATGATAACCTTCACCCATATAGATGGGAGGCAGATTAGTTACTATCAATCTGGCGATAGTTTGAAGCGAGTGGTTGGTGGAGTTACTACTGATGTAATACCGGAAGACCTTGTCTCAGTCTATTTTGTGCTCGATTCCACGACCAGTCCAACTCAAGTGGATATCTCAACATTGACTGTGCAGACTCCTGGAATGGGAGGCCAGCAGGGTAGCCTAACCTTTCCCAGAAAGAGAGTATTTTTGCGCAATCGTTAATTCCCCTCAAGTAGAAATATTCCCTCCCCTTGGAGAAATGGTCGGAAAGTCCCAGTAAATATCCTCTCCCCTTGGGGGAGAGGGTTGGGGTGAGGGGGTAAAAGAAAGATTTATGAACAAGAGAAAGAAAAAAGGGTTTTTCATTACCTTGGAAGGACCCGATGGCTCGGGAAAGAGCACGCAGTCTCTATTGCTTGCTCGCTATTTAAAGAAGAAGGGCTATAAGGTGGTGCGCACCAGGGAGCCGGGTGGGACGTCCATTGCTGAGGCTCTGCGCAGGATAATTTTGAATCCCAAAAACAGAATTTCAAAAGTTACAGAAGTCCTTCTTTATGAGGCTGGCAGGGCTCAGCATACGTTAGAACTTATTCTTCCTGCCCTCCAAAAGGGTAAGATAGTGATTTGTGAACGTTATACCGACGCTACTCTTGCCTATCAAGGGTACGGACGAAAGATGGATATTCGAATGGTTAAGGAGTTGAATCGGATTGCCTCATCTGGTTTGAAGCCCGATTTAACTATTCTTCTTGACCTCGATGTGAGAGAGGGGTTGGACAGAGCCCGAAAAGTCTCTCGGGGAAGGATGGACAGGATGGAGCAGGAGTCTATAAGGTTTCATGAGAGAGTGAGAAAAGGATATCTGGAGATTGCTTCCCGAGAGTCTGGTCGGGTTAAATTAATTAAAGTGAAGCAAACGCCGCAGAAGACACATTTAGAGGTTGTAAAAGTTATTGAAAAATTGGTAAAATAAATGGAGGGCGACTATGGAAGGTCGCCCCTACGTGACCCGAAAGGGAGGTGGGGGCGTTTTACACTCCATAGAAGTGGGAATCGAGAAACCAGTCGAAGGTTAGAAAGTTACATAATGAAGTTTTCTGAAATTGTTGGCCAGGAAGTGGCTGTTAATATATTGAAAAAGGCGATAGAAAACAACAGGTCTCATCACGCCTACCTATTTATGGGACCTGACGGTGTTGGTAAACGGACGACTGCCATTGCCTTTGCTAAAGGCTTGAATTGCCGCTCCTCTTCCTCAGATGGCTGTGACCTGTGCGATTCCTGTAGAAAGATTGAAAATGGAACACATCCAGATGTGGAGTTGATTGGCCCCCGTGAGGGTGGGCTGACAATTTCCATTGACCAGATTAGAAAGCTTCAGAGAAGGGTCGCCTATAAGCCACTAGAGGGAAAATGGAAAGTATATATTATAGACGATGCTGCCAGTGTTACCGAAGAGGCTGCCAATTGTCTATTGAAGACTTTAGAGGAGCCACCTCCACAAGTAATTCTCATCCTCATAACTGAGAACATTTACCGTCTTCTCTCCACAGTTCGCTCTCGCTGCCAACTGATACTATTCAGGCAAATTCCCCGCACTCTAATAGAAAAAACACTGACAGACCAATACGAGGTAGCGCCTGAAGAGGCGCGCTCTTTGGCCAGGCTTTCTTCAGGGAGTATTGGTCGAGCGCTTTACTGTCTGGAGAAAGAGACTCCTGAGTTTGGGGAACGGTTGAGGGAGATTTTTGAAACGGGAGGTTCTCTAATTGGAGGTTACGGTAATCTATTTCAATTTTCGGCTGAAATTCCCCGAGATAGAGAAGCTGCACTGGAGTTATTGAATTTTTTATTAGGGGATTTGGGCAGGAAATTTGTGGAAAACCCATCTATACTAAAACAGAAAAAGATAGAAATCGTTATGGAAACACTCGATTTAATTAAGAGGAATGTCAATGTGAATTTAGCAATAGATGGAATGCTGTTGAAATTAACGCAGACTGAAGTCTGCTAATCCAGATAAATGCTCCGATGAATCGGAGCTACTCCACGAGGAGGGGAATATGCCAATTGTTGTGGGAGTTCAGATAAGAAGGACAAAGGATATTTTCGATTTCCTGCCAGAGGGAATAGACCTGGCTATAGGTGATAAGTGTCTGGTGGAGACAGAGAGTGGGATTGAAGCGGGAGAGGTTGTTTCGCCGGAGAGAATGATTGAGCACAGTAAGAAAAAGCTTCATCGGGTAATAAAAAAGATGGACTCTGGTGATTGTGAAGTGGTAAGGAGAAATGTCAGGAAGGAAAAAGAGGCATTTCAAAAGGTAATGCAGAAAGTAGAAGAACACGAATTAAAGATGAAATTGACCTGCGTGGACTATATTTTTGATTGTAACAAATTGTTTGTCTATTATACTGCAGAAGGAAGAGTGGATTTCCGTGAACTCATTAAAGACCTGGGGTACTTATTGAAAACTCGCATACAGATGGTTCAGATTGGGGTGCGGGACGAGGCTAAGATGCTGGGTGGATTTGGACCATGTGGACTTCCCATCTGCTGTGGCTCATTTTTGAAAAGTTTCAGGCCTGTTTCCATTGATATGGCTAAAGAACAGGATTTATCCTTGAACCCGGCAAAGATTTCCGGAGTTTGTGGTCGATTGATGTGTTGTCTGGCATATGAGAACGATTTTTATCGTGAAGCGAGAAAGAACTTTCCCAAACTAAATTCCAAAGTGGCTACTGAGGATGGAATAGGAGTGGTTAAAGAAGTCAATATTTTACGGGAAGAAGTCACTGTTGAATATGCGAACGGAGTGTCGAAGAAGTTGCCTCGAAAGGAAGTATCCCCGGCAGGATTTTTTGAGAAGTTAAAATTTAGAAAATCAGAAAGTTAAAAATTTCTATGGCTAAGAAATTTTATATTACTACTCCCATATTTTATGTGAATGACCTGCTGCATATCGGACACGCCTACTGCACCATAGCTTGTGATGTGGTGGCCCGCTTCAAGCGCTGGCTGGGGGATGAAGTTCTGTTTCTTACTGGTACTGATGAACATGGACAGAAGATAGCCCAGGCAGCCAGTTTGAAAGGAAAGACGCCTTTAGAATGGGCAGATTATATCGTTTCCGAGGACAAAAAACTCTGGGAGAAGCTGAACATTTCTCACGATGATTTTATCAGAACAACAGAAGAGCGGCACGAAAGGACAGTGCAGGAAATTTTTACAAAACTTTACCAGAAGGGTGATATCTATAAAGGAGAGTATGAGGGATGGTATTGTACTTCCTGTGAGACTTTCTACCTGGAGTCACAGCTTGAGGGAGGCAGGTGCCCTGAGTGTGGGAAAGTGACAGAGAAACTAAAAGAAGAGAGTTACTTCTTCAAGTTATCTAAATATCAGAAGAGGCTTCTCAATTATTTTGATGAGAACCCTGAGTTCATGCAACCTTCCTTCCGCAAAGCAGAAATGGTAAATTTTGTTAAGGGAGGACTGAGGGATTTGAGCGTAAGCCGCACGGCTGTGAAGTGGGGAATACCAGTTCCTTTTGATGAAAAACATACTGTTTATGTTTGGCTTGATGCTCTGATAAATTACCTCACTGCCTGTGGATATTTAGAGGATAAAGTAAAGTTTGAGAAGTTCTGGCCTGCTGATGTTCATCTGGTGGGTAAGGAGATTTTCAAGTTCCACACCATTATCTGGCCGGCAATATTGATGGCTCTGGGGATACCACTTCCCAAAAAGGTTTTTGGGCATGGCTGGTGGACTGTGGAAGGAGAGAAGATGTCCAAATCTCGAGGGAATGTGGTTGATCCGGTTGAAGTTTCTGAGGAGTTTGGGGTAGACGCATTCCGTTACTTCCTGATGAGAGAGGTACCCTTTGGTCAGGATGGCGATTTTTCCAAAAAAGCACTTGTCAGACGCTATAATGCTGATTTGGCGAATAATTTAGGTAACCTTCTGAGTCGTAGCCTGACAATGGTGGAAAAGTATGTTGAGGGCAGGGTGCCTGAACCGGGCGGAGAGGAGAAAGAGGATAGAGAGTTGATTCAAAAAGTGAAAGGACTTTTTGAGAGAGTCATCAAATATTACGATAAGCTGAAATTGAACAGTGTCCTGGGAGACATTTGGGAAGTTATCGACTATGCCAATAGATACATTGAAAGGACAGCTCCCTGGAAGTTGGAAAAGACTGATAGAAAGAGACTGGAAACTGTGTTATATAATCTTTTAGAGACTTTGAGAGTAGTCACTTTCTATATTCTTCCTTTTATGCCCCAGACAGCTGAAAGAATCTGGGAGCGATTGGGGATGGAAGAGAAAATCTATAATCAGAAAATTGAAGAAGCACAGTGGGGAAGGCTCAAGTCAGGGACAAAGATTAAAGCAGGTAAGCCTTTATTTCCCAGGATAAAAGATGATTTGTGAACATGTGAACAAGGGATATCAGTATTCCTCTCCCCTGGGGGAGAGGATAAAGGTGAGGGAGAGTGTCAATGATTGGGGTAATCTCTGATGACTTGACTGGGTGTGGCGATGTGGGATTACATTTTGCAGATTATGGTTTGAGAACAATTGTCCATACTTCTAACTCAGAGCGCCTCTGCAAAAATCTGAAGCCCGATGTTGACTGGGACGTTCTTGTGGTGAATACTGAAAGCAGGTTCGATGAACCTCAAACAGCCTATGAGAAGGTTAAATGTGTCTTGAGATTCTTCAGGAAATTAAACATAAAACAGATTTATAAAAAAATAGATTCTACCTTGCGGGGAAATATCGGTTCGGAGATTGACGCACTTTTTGATGAGTTGAACATAGAAGAACTTCCCTTTTGTGCTGCCTTTCCCCGGACAGGAAGGACTACAATAGAGGGTTACCACTATGTTTGGGGAGAGTTGGTTACCAGAACAGAGTTTGCTGGGGATCCCAGAAATCGAGTGAGCGAAGCTCATATACCCACTTTACTGAAAGGGATGTCGAAATACTATGATAGAATTAAAGTATACGATGCAAGAACTCAAAGGGATTTAAAAAATATCGCCAGAGAAATCCCGGATTACACGACTGTATGTGGAGCAAGCGCTCTGGCTGGGGAGTTGGTCAAATTCTGGGGGAAGGCGGGATTAAACAAGGATGTTAAATCTAAGACCGTAACTGGTGGCTCAAAACCTGTGTTGATTATTTCCGGGAGTGGACAATCAGTTACCTACGAACAGATTGAAAAATTGAAAGGGAGGAAGGGTCTTCTGGCTGTGCCTATAGATTTCGAGCGAGATCGAGTGGAAATACCGGATGCGAAAAATGCTAAACACATATTAATCTATCCTCAAAAGAGTAACCACAAACTCGATGCAGAGAAGATTATTAGAACGATTGTCTATTTGACCACAGGACTTTGCAAAGGGGGGTTCTTTCGTAATCTAATTCTTATTGGTGGAGATACTGCTTTCAATATCTGCCAGGCATTAAAAATAGAGACCTTTCAAATTATTTCGTCTGTATCACCGGGGATTGCTTTCTGTCGGACTTTAGATGGGAAGTACAACTTCATTCTGAAGCCGGGAGGGTTTGGGGACAAGGAAACATTGATTAGATGTGTGCAATTTTTTGGGTGAAATAATGTATGTTTGTAGGCACGGTTTTAACCGTGCAGGGATTATGCACAGATTGAATCTGTGCCTACAAGCGTAATGTCTGGTCGGGCACCATTTATGGTGCCGCTCTTCTATTGACGCAAAGCTTTGCTTCGCTACTCCTTTGTAGTATTCCCCTCCACGAATTTCCCTCTTTCTTTATACTTTACAATTCAAAATAATATTTAGTATAATAAAATATTGTTTATCGCAAAGGCGAATTTTTAGAGAAAATGAGAAAGATTTTAAGTTTACTTACCATATACTTCCTATTGACTCTTCTTGTTTTTCTTTTGGGCTGTGCGGGGGTGCCGCCAGCAGAAAGAGAAGTGAGGAGAGTTCCTCTGAAGCCTCCAGGAGTTCCCGAGCAGCCCCTCTACCTTGCTCTTATCTGGGATGGGGAGATGCCCCGCGCCGGGGAGGCTAATTCCCAAACGATAATGAATCTTTTAGCTTTGTTAGAACGTTATCCCCAGATAGAGATGACTTTCAATTTGTCTCCTGAAATGATTGAATATATGAATTCTGGAGCTTTAGATATTTGCAGGCAACTTCAAGACTTGGGTCGGATTGTAGTGGCAATGGTGCCTCCCGGCCGTCCCATTCTTCCGCTTCTTTACGATATAGATTTAGCCAGTGTGTCGATGCCAGAGGCTTCATTACCTACAGAGAAATATAGACATCCTGAAGATGTTAGAGCCAGAATAATGAAGGGGGTAAGTTTTTATCGGAAATATTTTGGTGAGTTTCCTCGAGGGATATGGCTTCCTGAAGGTGCGGTGGCTCAGGAAGTATTAGAGGTGGTTGGTGATTGTCGATTGCAGTGGATGGTTTCTGGTGAGGAAGTGCTGGAAGATTCGTTGAACATTGAATTGACCAGGAATGACCAGGGTCGGCTCCTGAATCCTAAGTTCTTATATCGGCCTTACCTTGTGTCTGGAAAAAAAAGAAAAGTAACAATGATTTTCCGCGACAGGATACTTAGCGATAGAGTCAATCTTGTCTATCCATTAATGAGTGGAGATGAAGCGGTGGGGGATTTTATGGAACATCTCTATTTTATTCAACAGAAATGGAAAGGGAAATCCCCTTCTCTGGTGACCATAATTATAGATAATGACGAGAGTATATATTTTTTAAGTCAGCTTTTCAATCAACTTGAGGAAAACACCTCAATCAAAACTGTTACTCCACAAGAGTATCTGGAAAACTATCCTGCGGTAGCGAGCATAAAAAAACTATGGCCAGGTTCTCTGGTCAATGCAAATTTTGATAGCTGGATTGGCGAAGAAGAAGAAAATATCGCCTGGGAATTTTTAGCTGAAGCCAGATTAGAGTTAGAAAATTATAAAAATAGTGGCCGAGCGA
>DAOVHK010000180.1 GCA_030671905.1 Clostridia bacterium
CAGCAGTCTGTGCCAATTTCCCGTATGCTTTCTGGAGTTCATCCGCTTTCTTCTCTATCTCCTTGTAAAGAAGCCCCTTCTCTTGCACCTCTCTTCGCAAATCTTCAAATAATTGTGCATGCACCTTACCCAACGCTACATTCTGCAGGTAGTCAAAAGTAAAGGGCTTAGTAACATAATCACTCGCTCCCAACTTTGCAGCTTCTTCAATTTTCTGCTTATCCTGGACGCCAGTAACCATAATCACCTTAATTGTATTATCAAACTCTTTTATGCGAGCCAAAACATCCATTCCAGACATACCCGGTAAACCTATATCCAGAAATACAAGGTGTGGCCTCGAATTCTTTATCAATTTTAAAGCGTCCTCTCCATTAGAGGCAGTATAAACCTCATATTTCTGCTTCTCAAAGAAATCTTTCAAAAACCCGCGCATATTAGGCTCATCTTCAACCACCAACAATTTTATCAACCCTTTCCCCCCTCTCTACTTTCTTTCCAGATTGGAATACGGATAGTAAAAGTTGTTCCCTTGCCCACCTCACTCTCTACATCAATAGTCCCATCATGTTTTTTGATTATATTATAAACCACAGACAATCCCACACCAGTCCCCTGCAACTTAGTAGTAAAAAGAAAATCGAAGATTTTCCGCAGATTCTCCGGAGAAATTCCATCCCCTGTATCCGATACTTTTATTTCCACCATTTCAGGATTAGCCAATGTCCTTGCCAAAATATTAATACTTCCTGGTGTCCCATCTTCTATTGCCTCTAAAGCATTATTGAAAATATTCAGAAAGACCTCCTGAAGTTCCCCGGCAATTCCTCGAATTTTTGGCAAATCTTTAGGAATCTCCTTTACCACATTTATCTGGTTCTTACGTAAGGGATGCTCCACCAATCCCAAAGTAGCCTCAATCAAATCCTCCAATCTCACAGATGTAAAATCGCCCATTGGTGCTTTCACATATCCCATTATCCTCTCAATAATGCGAGATATCCGAAAAGCTTCACTTTTTATCTTTTCCAATTTATCTTCAGTATACTTGATGAGCTTCTCCTTCTCCTCTACAGATGAAGCCTTGAGCAATTCCTCTCTCATATTTACCAAACTCAGTTCAATACCAGAAATAATAATTGCTACGGGATTATTTATCTCATGAGCAAAACTTGCCGCCAGTTGCCCCATTGAAGAGAGCCTATCCGCCTGAGCCACCGAAGCGTAAGCCTGCTGAAGGTCCTGGCTGAGCTGGGCACTCCTTATAGCCAAACCAGCATACCGGGAAAGTCTGAAGAAGAGTGACAGTTCCTGCGGTCTGAATAAGCCCTTCTCTTTCTCTCCCAAAATCAGAAAACCCAAAAGCCCCTCCTGATAGTAACTGGGAACGCAAAGCATTGCCCTTAACTCCACCATCAATTTCTTCAGTTCAATTAGAGCAGGTTTAATATAATCGTCCAGACGAAGCAGTCTCTCCTCCTTAAGCCAGAAATCAATATCCTCCCTCTGCAGAACATCCAGCTCCCTCCTCCTGACAAATCTCTTTTCGATTATAAGGGGAACTATCTTCTTAAACCAAATATAAATAGGATTCTCCTTCTCAGGAAGAGTCTTATCCAGAGAAATCCTTCTGATTCCCGAAGTCGACTTCAACACATATTCTCCTCTATCTTTATTCAGGAGAAAGATAGTAGCGTGGGTTATACTGATGTCCAGGGCAGAATGGTAGAACTGAGTAAGATATCTCGGGATTATCTTCGCCAATCTTCCCACACTATCTATCTCAATCATACCCTGTGCCGTCCTCTCCAGATGCTCCTCTGCCCTTAATGCTCTCTCTCGCTGCTTCCCCTCAATCTTGTGAATCAAAAATAGCGCCACAAAAGGACCAACCAGAGCCAGCGCCGCAAAAAGCCCCAAAGGAGGAACCCACCAGAACCTCCCCATCGCTCCCGCAAGCCAGGGCCTCGCCACCGAAGCCACCAAAGCCGGAACCCCAATAATAAAAGCATAAGTCCCAGCCAGCACCCCACCCCTGGTCATCACCACCGCAATATCCATCAACCGATATGTAATTATGGCGTAAGCAAGTATCACCACATAGAAAACCATAAGGCAGTTACCAACAGGGGAAGCCTTTATGCCAAAAGCTGGCAAGAAAGTTGTAGACCCTCCACCAAATCCAATTATTGCAGAGAGTAAAACATATTTTATTTGATTACGTGTTACCCCGGTCGTTATTCGATATGTTTTGAACATTAAATATAACGAATAGCACACGTAAAAAAGGAACATCAATGGGAAAATTGGATAAACCGGTCCTGGCTTGGGTAAGTAGTTGAAATGTAAAGCACGTGCAGAAATCATTCCTGCCCTAAATAAAGGAGTAAAGTTGATAATTAAAAACAAGAAACTAAATATGTACCCCACTATTAACAGTTTTTTTCTTTCTTTTCGTAAACCCAGAAAGGTAAGTGTGAAGTGAAAAAAGAGTATAGGAATAAACAGAGAGCCGAAATATAGAAAACGATCCCAAAATAATCCCTTCAATTCATTAGGAGCCACAGCTAAATTTGCTAAGCCGAAACTCCAAACTGCGATACTGAACATAAAAAGAGCGAATATCTTATTAAGGAATCTTTTCCTATTCTTTAGATAAACAAAAAGCCCTGAAGATAGACTAATGGTAGCCGTTAACAAAGAAGAAACC
>DAOVHK010000185.1 GCA_030671905.1 Clostridia bacterium
ACGGTATTTCCCCAGTTTTAGGCCTTAAGCGTCTAATTTCCTCAGGGCTGAGATTATCCAGCAATCCTTTTTCCAGAATTTGTATTTGAGGAAGAAAAAAGGGACTCATTTCAGGCACCACATCTTCCCTGGGGGACTGGCCGATGGTGAGAAGTCCTACCTTGACTAAAGCCATAACCGTGATTTTTTCATTGTTACTTCATGAAAAGTTTGGAAAATTTCTTTTCACCCATTCTTTTACCATTTCTCCGAATTTTCTTGCTTCTTCAATTAATTCTTCTACCTCATTTTCAGAAATCTCTCCTGCACGGTCATAATCTAAGATGTTTCTCTTAACCCGGCAGGAATCAAAATACTCTATCACCGGATAATACTCTTTACCAAGAATTTCTTTAGCCGATTGTAGGGTAACAAAATGGTGCCCGATACCTTTGGGCTTATATCCCTTACAGTAAAGTATAAGGGTGGCTAATTGTAAAACTGCATTGTAGGCAATGGAGAATCTTCTATCTGTTGAAATTTGTTTTACTTGTGCATCTCTAAGATCTCTTTTCACCGTATTGAGTAAGTCTGCAATTTCTCCGGAAGAGGTCTTATGGTTAACCAACCTTCCTTGATTTAAGAATTCTTTTAATGTCACCTTCGTTCCCTACAAGAAAAATTTTAGGCTCTTTAAGAACCTGCTTCAAGAAATGGCTCTCCTTTTTCTTTAAAAGCTCCTTTTCATCGTAAACAATAAAATTTATCTCACGTCTCAGCGAATTTTTTGCAGGAGAGAGAAGCATAGAAGCTTCTTTAGAAGTGATATTTCCTACTAAGAGCAAATCTATATCGCTGGAAATATTTTCTTCTCCTTTGGCAAAGGAACCATAGATAAATGAGAGTTCAATCTTTTCTTTTTTTTTCTGTAAATAGTCTTTAAGGACATTTCCAAGAGCAACTGTCTTTAATATTATGGATTTCAATTCCTCAAAGATAGGAAAATCCCTTCTGCACCTATAATATTTTCTATTGCCTCTAATTTGTTTTTCTACAAGACCAATTTTTACTAACCTTTCCACTTCTCTCTGAACCGCTCGAATAGGCAAATTTGTGATAGTAGAAATTTCCCTCTGATAAAAGTCCCTTTCTAGGTCAAGAAGAAAAGTCTTGAGAATTATAACCCTTGCCCTTGAACCAAATAGCTCTTCCAGCATTTCTTTTCTTATATATACAATATGTAGTCAATTATATACATTTTGTAGTCGTTTGTAAAGGCATGATCTTTTAAAAAAAATCTTCTTCATAAAGTCTAATATCTAACTAAATTAAGAGAAAAGATCAATTAAAATTAAAAAAGTTGATAGATGGAAAATGCTAGAATGACACTTGGCAAAAGGATAAGGGATGATTCAACTCTTTTTTCCAAGAGTTTTTAAATGCTCTAAAGAGCCATAGAGGGAAATTAATCTCTGGAATTCTTTCTCATCGTAAAAGGAACATTTTCCCTCGCCGTAGGCTTTGGCCACTTCAACCACAAATCTGACAGCCATTTCTATATCTACGGTGTGATTGGCGCCGGTGGCACATCCTGGGACAGGAACCTCAGTCGTGATCGCTACTCCAACCACAGGAGCACTGGTTGCGGTGGCTGGCTGCATAATACTGTTGAGATGGTAGATTTCATTTCCGTAGGGAGTTATATCCTGTGTTGTAATAGAAAAGACAGCGGGCAATTTACCCGTTACTATTTGCATGATATCCAGCAAATCTTCGCTTACTTTCAGTATGTAGCCATTTTTTAGGGTGGGGGAGATGGCAAAGCCTCTGCAGTTGATTACTCGGTTCCCTTTAGTCGTATCAATAGAGAGGATTGCCTCCATTCGCTCATCTACCTCGTATTTATTCATCGTTTCTATGGAAACAGGCGAGCCCATAAAGTCAACAGGCTCATGAGGGATAATAGGGGAGCGAGGACAAAGATGGGTGGCGACAATGACATCGCCTTTAAGCACATCTCCTTTTTTTCTCATTACAGCGATTTTCGCTGCAGCAGCCAAGGCAGTTATTGCCCCATCAGCATCAGATACAAGACCAATCTTATGAGGCCTGGCTCCTATTCCTCCCAGGCGACCTATAATTCCCAGGGTGGGCGCGTGGTCTGTATTTGATCTTCCCGCATTTGATTTACCCTCTTTTTCTCCCTTTGATTTTCCTTCTTTTTCTACTTTTGATTTTCCTTCTTTCCCTCCTGTCAATATTCCTTCTTTGCCTCTGATTGTTATCTTCACAAATTCCGTCTCTCCTTTATCTTCTTTTATCTTTCGAGTTTCAATTTCTGATTCATCTATTCCACGCTTCAGAAAGAATTCTTTTATTTCATCTCCCTTAATTACCGGAGTATCCAGTAATTCGTAAACTTCGATTACCTGTTTAAAAGACATGGTTTTACTCCTTATCTGGGAAAATTTTCATCACCGTATAATAAAGAATAATTGAAGATATTATTCCGTTAAAAGCAAAAACGGAAAAGGGAAAAATTTTGATTGTGAAAGGATGTCCGGAGGTAGTCCAGCCTATTAAAAAGGAGACAAGATAAACACCCAAAGCCTTATAGTTTACTTTGGAAAAAGTTTTTTCCCTGAAATCA
>DAOVHK010000032.1 GCA_030671905.1 Clostridia bacterium
ATTGGTAAAGGCTGACCTGGCTACAAGCAAAAATGAAGCAAAGAGGATGATTGCTCAGGGGAGCGTAAAGATAAATCAGAAAAGAATAAAAGATTCTGATATGGATTTGTTAATGGACAGGGAATATATAGTGCAAGTGGGAAGAAGGAAGTTTAGAAAAATAACACAAGCATAAGCATAAGCTGATTGAAAGGAGATAAGAAAATGCCTAAAGGAAGAAGACGTAAATTGCAGAAAATTCGTACTCACAAGCGGAAAAAGTTCCTGAGAAAGATGCGTCATAAGAAGAAAAAGTAGTTTGACAGAAATAACTTAGTTTATTACAGTTAAAGGTGGAACTGATTTTAAAGTATCAGAATCTTTTGGAGTCCTCCCGAAAGGGAGGGGTTTAAGGAACAGATATTAGAGAGGAGAAAACGGAGATGAAAGAGAAAATACATCCTAAATATTTTGAAACCACAATTACTTGTGCCTGTGGAAATGTGATCCATACTCGCTCAACAGTGAAGAATATTCGTGTGGAGATCTGTTCTGCTTGCCATCCATTTTTTACAGGCAAGCAAAAATTGGTCGATACAGCAGGGAGGGTGGAAAAGTTTAAACAGCGATATACTAAAACGGCTGGAAAGACCGTGCGGAAAAAAACAAAAATTAAGAAGACACCCAGCAAAAAGAAAGGAAAGAAAAAGCCTGCATAGCTAAAATATAATGAAGCCGGGTGGGAGTTTGGAAGGATATTCTTGCCCGGTTGGTAAGGGCCCCGGGAAACGGGGTATCTTTTTATTGGGGTTTTTGAGAGGAAGAGAGAGTCATAGATGAATATCGGTGGTCAGGCAGTAATTGAAGGGGTAATGATGAATTCCCCTCACTACTATGCTATTGCCTTACGTTTGAAAGATGGAGAGATTATAGTAAAGAAGGAAACAAAAAGCAAATGGGCTGAGAAGTTATTTTTCTCCAAGTTCCCTCTGTTGAGAGGGGTATTTGTCCTCTTGGACACATTGGTAATTGGCATAAAAAGTCTGACATATTCTGCAGATATTTTCTCCAGGGAAAGTGTGGAGAAGGATGGTAACCAGCGCGCGGAAAAATTGAAAGCTAACCCCTGGATGTTAGCGGGCACGATGATTTTCTCCTTAGTAGTCGGACTTTTTCTTTTCTTCGTTTTGCCGCTGGGGATTACAGAATACCTGCGACGCGAGGTGTTGACGTTTGAAAGTCCTTTTCTTTTCAACTTAGTTGATGGAGCAATTAGAATATCCATTTTTCTTTTATATATTTTGGTGATATCTTTTCTTAAGGATATCCAGAAACTATTTCAATATCATGGTGCTGAACACAAAGCAGCTTATGCTTATGAGGCTGGCAATGAGTTAAAAATAGAAAATGTCCGAAAGCATGCTATCCTCCATCCTCGCTGTGGTACGAGTTTCTTATTAGTAGTGATGGTGCTGGCAGTTTTTGTATTTTCACTTTTCAAACCCACTACAATTCTTGAAAAGTTCCTGATGAGATTGGCACTGTTACCTTTCATTGCGGGTATTGCTTATGAAATAATAAAATTGCTTACCAGATTTAGAACTCGTACACTGGTTAAATTTCTGATTGCTCCCAATCTATGGCTCCAGAGGCTGACTACAAGGGAGCCCTCGGATGGACAGATTGAGGTGGCTTTAGTAGCTCTAAAGGGAGTTCTAGAGGCTGAAAAAAAAGGGGACAGGCTACTTTTTTATACTGAGAACGGAGAGTTAAGGTGATAAAGAAACTACAAATCATTGAGACACGCTTTCAAGAATTGGAAAGATTGCTTAGCGACCCTAAAATCATTTCTGACAAGGGGACTTTTCAAAAATACGCGAAAGAACTGGCAGAGAAACAACCGATTGTTAATAAATTTAGGGAATTTAAAAATATTGAAAAGGGGATTTCTTCTACTCAGGAAGTTCTAATGAGCGAAGATGAAGAACTTGTGAAACTGGCAGAGAAGGAACTGGAAGGACTTGCCAAAAAAAGGAAGGAAGTGGAGAAGGAATTAAAATTATTACTTGTCGCTCCAGATGTGGATAAAGAAAAGAATATTATCATGGAAATCCGGGCTGGAACAGGAGGACAGGAGGCATCTCTATTTGCTGGCGACCTGTTTCGAATGTATAGTCGGTATGCTCAAAGAAGAGGTTTTAAGGTAGAAATTTTGGACGCTCATCCTACGGAACTGGGTGGTTTTAAGGAGGTCGTTTTCGGTATAGAGGGGAAAGGTGCTTATGGTGATTTTCAATATGAGGGAGGCGTTCACAGGGTTCAACGGGTGCCGGTGACAGAGGCCAGCGGTAGAATTCATACCTCAGCAGTAACCGTAGCGGTTATGCCAGAGGCGAAAGAAGTGGAAGTCAAAATAGCCCCCGATGTTTTGAGAATAGATACGTTCTGTTCCTCTGGCAAAGGAGGCCAGAGTGTAAACACCACTTACTCAGCAGTGAGAATTACTCATCTTCCCACAGGACTGGTAGCTCAATGCCAGGATGAGAGGTCCCAGTTGAAGAATAAAGCTAAGGCAATGAAGGTCTTACGTGCCAGGTTGTTAGCAAAGATTCGGCAAGAAGAGGACCACGCTCTGTCAGCAAAGAGAAAACAACAGGTTGGTACTGGGGATCGTAGTGAAAAGATAAGGACTTACAATTTTCCTCAGGATCGACTAACCGACCACAGAATAGGCTTAACCCAACATAATCTCAATGATATTATGGCTGGAAATCTTAATCGAATTATTGAAAAATTGAAAGAAGCTTTTCAGGAGCAGCAATTTAAAGAAAAAAGTCGAGGGTAAATTGGTTAAGCAGTATACAGTTTCAGAAATTTTAGATAAAGTTACCAGCTATCTAAAGAGAGAAAGAATACCTGAACCAGGGATTGATGCTGGAGTTTTGCTGGCACACGTTTTGGAAATAGAGAGGTTGGAAATATATTTGAATCTCGAATGCCGGGTAACTGAGAAGGAGTTATTAGCTTATAAAAAGTTAATTGAAAGAAGGGTCAAGCGGGAACCTGTAGCCTTTATTGTTGGCTATAAGGAATTTATGGGATTGAAGTTTTTTTTGAATAAGCATGTTTTAATTCCCAGGCCGGAGACAGAAATTCTGGTGGAAAAGGTAATAGAGAAAGCGCAGAATATTAGGAAGTCGGAAAGTTATGGATATGGGAGAGATAGTTCTTTGACCATTGTGGATCTTTGTACCGGGAGCGGGAACATCGCCATAAGTCTTGCCAGAAATATCGCATCCTGCAAAATTTATGCTATTGACATAAGTGAAGGCGCTATACAGGTTGCTCGGAAAAATGCAAGGTTTCATAAGGTTGAAGGAAGAGTAGGATTTCTTTTGGGAGACCTGTTCAGTCCCTTAGAAAAGCTTAACTCAGATTTAGCAGTAGATTTTGTAGTGAGTAATCCTCCTTATGTTAAGTCGAGGGATTTAGTTCTGCTTCCGCCTGAGATTAAGAAAGAGCCTCTTTCTGCATTGGAAGGAGGAAATGAGGGTCTCAACTTCTATCAGCGCATAATCCCGGAAGCCTTAAAATATTTAATTGATGGTGGCTACCTAATTATGGAAATTGGAGATTATCAAGGGAAAGCAGTGATGAATCTTATTAAAAAAGAGAAACAGTTCTATCCATCCCAATTAGTTAAAGATTACGCTGGACTGGATAGAGTGGTTGTGGCGCAGAAATTAAGAAAAGGGGGTCAGTAAGAGTGGAAAAGATTCTCATTACTGGGGGAAAGAAACTCTCTGGCATGGTGAAAATCAGTGGTTCCAAAAATGCCTCTTTGCCAATACTGGTCGCTACTCTTTTGACGGATGAGGACTGTGTGGTGAAGAATGTGCCTCATCTCCAGGATGTGGAGACGATTTTGGCGTTGTTGAGAATTTTAGGGAAGAGAGTTTCTTACCATAATAAAAAGATAAGAATTTCTTCTACCCATAGACTGGATAGTGAAGCTCCCTATGAGTTGGTAAAAAAGATGAGAGCTTCTATCTTGGTAATGGGTCCTCTCCTGGGCAGGCTTGGTCGAGTGAGAGCCTCTTTGCCCGGAGGATGCGCTATTGGGGCTCGTCCTATTAATCTACACCTTCGAGGGTTTAGGAAGCTGGGAGCAAAGGTGAGTTTGGAAAGAGGATATGTTCAGCTGGATGCTCCCAGGCTTCATGGAGCAAGTATATATTTAGATTTTCCCAGTGTAGGGGCAACAGAAAATTTGATGATGGCGGCAACGAAAGCTAAAGGAAGAACGGTCATAGAAAATGCTGCTTCCGAACCAGAAATCCAGGACTTGGCCGACTTTTTAAATAAGATGGGGGCTAAGATTAAAGGCGCAGGGACCAATATTATTGAAATTGAAGGTGTAAATGTACTTTCTGGCACGGTTCATGAGGTTATTCCTGACCGAATAGAGACAGGTACGTTTATGGTAGCAGCAGCAGTCACCGGAGGGAATGTGGCTATTCGCGGGGCAGGTTCCGAGCACCTGGAAGCAGTGATAACCAAACTTAGAGAAGCTGGGGCAAAGATTACCTTAAATAATAGAGAAATTAGAGTTACCTCAGGAAAAAATCTTAAGGCGACCGATATTGAGACAATTCCTTATCCTGGCTTTCCTACTGATATGCAGGCCCAATGGATGGTACTGATGAGTCTCGCTAAAGGTACCAGTATAATTACAGAAACTGTATTTGAGAATAGATTTCTTCATGTTGGCGAACTTCAAAGAATGGGATCTAGTATTCAAGTTAAAGGTAATAGTGCAATTGTTAAAGGCGTTCCTAAGCTCAGTGGCGCTCCCGTAGTGGCTGCGGACTTGAGAGCTTCGGCAGCATTGATTCTGGCAGCTCTGGCTGCAGAAGGAAAAACTGAGATATTTGGAGTTAACCATCTCGACCGGGGTTACGAAGATATCGAGAAAAAGTTGAAGCGTTTAGGAGCGAGAATAAAAAGAATAAAAGAATAAGACAATGTAGCTGCAGAGCGAAGCTCTGCTTTAGAAAGGAGTGGCGAAAAGGTTTGAAAACAATAGAAAAGAAAGTTAGAGAAATTATAGACAGGGTGAAGAATCAAGGCGACAAAGCTTTACTCTTTTATACAAAGAAATATGATGGTCTTCTATTAAAGCCAGCCGAATTGAGAGTGAAAAAAAGAGAGATTGACAGAGCTTTCCAGAAGGTTGGCTTAAATTTTATTAGGTTAATAGAAAGAGCAAAGAAAAATGTAGAAAAATTCCACCTTGGCGAATACAGGCAGATTACAAAAAAAAGTCGGCAATTCTCAAAAACCACCTTGAAAGGGGTTCGCTTTCTTGAGCTCTGGCGTCCCGTTGAGAAAGTGGGAGTCTATGTGCCTGGGGGAAAATTTGCTTACCCCTCTTCAGTGCTGATGACCATTGTGCCGGCAAAAGTAGCAGGTGTTGACAGGATTGCCATGGCTTCTCCTCCGGGGAAATTGAATTCTGAGGTTTTGGTGGCTGCCCGGATATGCGGGGTAGAGGAAATCTATAGAGTTGGCGGCGCCCAGGCAATTGCATCTTTTGCTTACGGAACTAGGACTATTCCTAAAGTGGATAAGATTGTGGGACCGGGAAATGTGTATGTGACTACTGCTAAGAGGCTTCTGTTTGGCGATGTAGGAATTGATATGTTGGCTGGGCCTTCGGAAATACTGATTATTGCTGACGGGAATGCCAATCCTGACTACATAGTATCCGACTTATTAGCACAGGTAGAACATGGTGGGGGTGCCACTGCCCGGTTAATCACCACTTCAAGAAAAATAAGAAATATTGTTCGGAAGAAAGTGAAAAGAAAAGGAGTCCACCTGATGTGGGTGGGGAGTATCAAAGAAGCTGTACGCCTTGCCAACGAATTCGCTCCAGAACATTTGGAAATTCTGACAGATAAGCCGGAGAAAATTTTACCTGAGATTAAGAATGCAGGGGAAATATTTCTTGGCAATTGGTCTCCCGTTGCCATTGGTGACTATTATGCAGGGCCAAGTCATGTCTTGCCTACAGGAGGCAGTGCGAGATTCTCTTCAGGATTGTCGGTCAAAGATTTTTTGAAAAGAATGGTAGTAGTAGCGTGTTCGGAGAGAGGGTTGAGAAGTTCAGCTCGAGATATAATCAATTTTGCAAAGGTGGAAGGAATGGGAAGGCATGCAGAGTCAATAAAAGTAAGACTGAAAAAGTAACAATGTTGGAGGTGAAATGAGAAAGTCAAAGATAGATAGAAGGACCAAGGAAACACGGATTCGATTGGAGCTAAACTTAGATGGTAAGGGAAGTTATCAGATAAATACGCCAATCCCATTTCTCGACCATATGCTGGAACTCGTGGCAAGATTCGGTTGCATTGATCTGAAGATAAAAGCTTCAGGTGATGTCCGCATTGATGACCATCATACTACGGAAGATTTAGGAATCTCTCTGGGGCAGGCGATAAAGAAAGCATTGGGAAAAAAGGAGAGAATATCTCGCTATGGTTTCTCCCTGGTGCCAATGGATGAGGCGCTTTCAGAAATCTCTTTAGATATCTCTAATAGGCCTTATTTGGTATTCAAGGTTAAGTTTAAGAGAGAAACTAAGAAACGCGGAGAGTTCAATTTTGCACTAATTGAGGATTTCTTTCGAGCATTATGTATTAATGCAGGTATTACTTTGCATGTTAATTTAAAGCATGGCAGGAACAACCATCACATTGCTGAGTCAATCTTTAAAGGCTTTGGAGTAGCTTTACGCGAAGCGGTTAAGATAAATCCAAAGTTAAAAGGGATTCCTTCAACCAAAGGTCGAATATAAAGTAGTTGCAGAGCGAAGTTCTGCGGTAGGAAGGCGTAGCGGAGCAAAGCTCCGCGTTGTAGGGGGGAAGTATGCTTGTTATTCCGGCTATTGACATTCGGGGTGGAAACTGTGTTCGCCTGGTCCAGGGGAAATTAGAACAGGAGACTATATTTTCTAAGGACCCTGTCTTTGTGGCGAAGCTTTGGCAGGCTCAGGGAGCAAAAAGGATCCACATAGTCGACCTCGATGGCGCCTTCTCTGGTGTAATCCAGAATCTTGAGCTGATTGTGAAAATTGCAAAGAGTGTTAATGTTCCTGTAGAAGTGGGTGGTGGTATACGAGATATAGATACTATTAAGAGAGTATTATCCGGTGGTGTAGCTAAAGTTATCCTGGGCACTTCGGCAATTTATAATACAGATACAGTAAAAAAAGCATTAAAAAAGTTTGGGGATAAAATTATAATAAGCATAGATTCATTGGGCGGAAAAGTAGCTATTGGAGGTTGGAAAGAAATTACTGCTGTTAGGTCGATGATTCTGGCTAAAAGGGTAGAAGAGATGGGAGTGAAAGAGATAATCTTCACCGATATAAAGAAGGATGGAATGTTGAAAGGTCCCAATGTGAAGGGGATAAAGGCTTTCGCTGAGAAGGTTAAAATTCCAGTTATTGCCTGTGGCGGTATCTCCACCTTAGATGATGTAAAGAGAATTAAGGAACTGGAAAAAGACGGTGTTTCCGGCATGATTATTGGAAAAGCACTATATACAGATGACATAAAGCTCCAGAAGGCTATGGAAATAGCAGCGAGAGTGATAAAAGGTAGAGAAAGTTTTGGGAGGTAACAATGAAGTTTATAGAAGAATTGAAATTTGATAGTCAAGATTTGATTCCAGTAATAGTGCAGGATTATGAAGATGGTCAGATTTTGATGCTGGCTTATATGAATGCAGAGTCTCTGGAAAAGACAATAACCACTGGAAAGACCTGTTTTTGGCGTCGTTCCCAAGGGAGACTGTGGACTAAAGGGGAAAAATCAGGACATTTTCAGGAGGTCAAAGAGATTTTTTTAGATTGTGATGGTGACACACTACTGGTAAAAGTGAAACAACTTGGCGATGCTGCCTGCCACACGGGATACAGGTCGTGTTTCTTCAGGAAGGTTAATGAAAAAGGAGAATATGATATTGTTGGGGAAAAAGTTTTTGACCCCAGCAAAGTCTATAAGAAATAGGGGCTGATTCATTACGCTCCGATGAAATAAATAAAAGGAATTTATGTTCCATCCAAGTTTTAGTCAATTCAAAAGATTGGCAAAAAAAGGAAATTTACTTCCCGTCTATAAAGAAATCCTCGCCGATATGGAAACGCCGGTCTCTGCATTCACCAAAGTTGGTATGGGAAAGCATGCCTATCTTCTGGAAAGTGTTGAAGGGGGAGAAAAGCTGGGAAGGTACTCCTTCTTATCCAGCAGCCCGGCATTAATTTTTGAGAGTAAAGGGAGAAAAGTTACTTTGAGTCTTAAGGCTCCAGTAATGAGGCGAGTGAAAGAGACAGACAATCCTCTTGAAGAATTGAAGAAAATCATGCAGAAATACAAGCCAGTAGAAGTGGAAGGGCTACCTCGATTCTACGGAGGAGCTGTAGGTTATATCGGATACGATATGGTAAAGTTCATTGAAGATATACCCAGCACTAATCCTGATGACCTCGACTTGCCTGATTGTAAATTTATATTTACAGACAATCTCCTGATCTTTGACCACGTAGCCCATACAATTAAAGTTGTTTCCTGCGTCCATTTAGATAAAGAAAAAAGTAATCTAAAGACCTTGTATAATGAAGCCTGCAGGAAAATTGAAAAGTTAATAACTGAATTGAGAAAGAAACCAAAGAAGAGACCTAAAGTAAGACGGTCAAGAAGCTCAAAGATAATCCTGGAATCGAATTTTACCAGAAACAGTTTTGAGAAGATTGTGGAAAAGGCTAAGGAATATATAAGAGCAGGAGATATTATCCAGACTGTTCTGTCTCAGAGGTTACAAACAAAGGTTAGTGCGCATCCTTTCGATATTTATCGAGCACTGAGAGTTATCAATCCTTCACCTTATATGTATTATCTCTCGCTGGGAGGGATGAATCTTGTCGGTTCTTCACCGGAAATTCTCGTCAGACAAGAGGGAAGAATAGTTGAAGTTCGACCTATAGCAGGTACCAGACCGCGAGGGAAAGACGAATTTGAGGATAAGAAATTAGAAAGAGAATTGCTCAAGAGTTCCAAAGAGAGAGCAGAACATCTTATGCTGGTTGACCTGGGAAGGAATGACATCGGTCGGGTCTGTGAGTATGGTAGCGTTAAAGTGCCAGAATTGATGGTTGTTGAGAGGTATTCCCATGTAATGCATATTGTTTCAGGAGTGGTTGGTAAACTAAAAAGAGGAATGGATAGCTTCGATGTCCTTAGAGCCTGTTTCCCCGCGGGCACAGTTTCCGGAGCGCCAAAGGTCAGGGCAATGGAAATAATAGAGGAGTTGGAAAATCTAAAAAGAGGATCCTATGCTGGAGCAGTTGGATATTTCAGCTTTCAGGGAAACATGGATATGGCGATTACCATTAGGACGATCCTGATAAAGGGAAAAGAGGCTTTTCTCCAGGCCGGGGCAGGAATTGTGGCTGATTCCATTCCTAAAAATGAATATGAGGAAACAATAAATAAAGCAAAGGCATTATTTGAAGCGATTGAAATGGCAGAGAAAGGGCTTGAATAATGATTCTGGTAATCGATAATTATGACTCTTTTGTCTATAACCTCGTGCAGTATTTAGGAGAAATGGGGGAGAGATTGAAGGTTTTTCGGAATGATAAACTCTCTTTTTCAGATATTGCTAAATTAGCACCAGAAAAAATAATTATTTCTCCGGGCCCGGGTAGACCCGAAGATGCCGGGATATCCTGCAGTCTAATAAAGGAGTTTGCAAGAAAAATTCCCATCCTGGGAGTCTGTCTTGGTCACCAGTGCATTGGCTATGCTTTGGGAGGAGAGGTAGTTAGGGCAGGAAGGATTATGCATGGCAAGACTTCCCTAGTTTACCATAACCAGAAAGGAATATTCGAAGGTATTACCAATCCTTTCGAGGCAACACGTTACCATTCGCTGATTGTAAAGGCAGATAACCTGCCTGAATGTTTGGAGATTATTGCTCATACTGACAGAAAAGAGATTATGGGGATTAAACATAAAGACTACTCGATTTGGGGAGTCCAGTTCCATCCAGAATCTATTCTCACTAAAGAAGGAAAGAAACTCTTAAGAAATTTTTTAGAAATGGCAGAGACTTCTCAAAGGAGAAGAGAATGATTAAGGAAGCAATTGCCAAAGTAGTAAAAGGTGAAAACCTCGAAGAAAAAGAAGCAGTTCAAGTAATGGAAGAGATTATGTCAGGCAAGTGTACCGATGCCCAGATTGGAGCTTTCATTACCGCCCTGAGAATCAAGGGAGAAACTGTGGAAGAGATAACAGGATGTGCTAAAGTGATGCGGGCTAAAGCAACTAAAATTAATGTCTTGCCAGAGGTAGACATAGATAGGGATGAAATCAACATCGATTGGGAAACAATAGTTGATACCTGTGGCACAGGGGGCACAGGGACGAACACCTTTAACATTTCTACCACCACAGCGTTTGTGGTGGCTGGATGTGGTCTCAGGGTGGCTAAACACGGAAACAGAGGAGTCTCCTCAGGTTGTGGAAGTGCCGATGTTATAAAGGGTTTAGGAGTGAACCTCGAGGTTCCTCCTGAGGTGGTTGCCAAGTGCCTGAGGGAGATTGGGATAGGGTTTCTCTACGCTCCTCTCTTTCACGGAGCTATGAAATATGCTATAGGTCCCCGACGAGAAATTGGGCTGCGTACTGTATTTAATATTCTTGGTCCTTTAACTAATCCCGCCGGTGCCACAGCTCAGGTTCTGGGCGTTTATGATGGCGAACTCACAGAAATGATGGCTAACGTGTTGAACAACCTGGGAGTAAAGAGAGCCTTCGTTGTCCACGGTTTAGATACCTTAGATGAGATTACCATTACTGGTCCAACCAAAGTTTCTGAATTAAAAAAGAAAAAGGTGGAAACCTACCATATCAGGCCGGAGGATTTCGGTCTTCCTGTCGCCCATCCTAGCGAAATAAAGGGAGGCGGAGTTGAAGAGAACGTTGAGATAGTTTATTCAATTCTTAAAGGCAAGAAAGGTGCACAGCGGAACGTCGTTCTCCTGAACGCCTCTGCTGCTCTTGTGGCTGGAGGAAAAGCAAAAGATTTTAAAGAAGGGATTAGACTGGCTGAAGATTCAATCGATTCCGGCAAGGCAATGAAAAAGTTGGAGCTCTTAAAGGAATACACCACCAAAGCCGCATAGAATTGTAGCTATAGAGCGAAGAGATTATGCACAAATTGAATTTGTGCCTACAATGGCATTTGTAGGCACGGTTTCAACCGTGCAGAAAATGGAATTTATGGATATTTTAGGGAAGATAATCTCTTATAAGAAAGAGAAGGTGACTGAAAAGAAGGAAAAGATTCCCCTGAGTAAACTGAAGGATAGAATTAATAAGCTTCCTCCAGCCAGAGATTTTAAGAGAGCAATTTCTCTTCCAGGAAAAATAAATCTAATCTGCGAGATTAAAAAAGCTTCTCCTTCCAGTGGCCTCATTTGTAGAGAGTTTTATCCCAAAAAGATAGCTCAGACCTATGAGAAAAATGGTGCAGGGGCTATTTCTGTATTGACAGAAGATAAGTATTTTCAGGGAGATATCCTTCACCTCTTTTCTGTTAAACAGAGCGTTAACATTCCCATTCTACGTAAGGACTTTATTATTGACGAGTACCAACTCTATGAATCGAGAGCTTTTGGTGCGGATGCTGTTCTTTTGATTGCTTTTCTTCTGGATGGTAAACAGATAGGCGAATTTATAAACATAAGTAAGAACCTGGGAATGGAAACTCTCCTTGAGGTTCATTGTGAGGAAGACCTGGAGAAAGTCCTCTCCACTCCTGCAGAGATTATCGGGATAAATAATCGCAATCTGAAAGATTTCACTGTTGACCTTAATGTAACCAAAAATTTAAGGAAGAAGATTCCGCAGGAAAAGATAGTTGTTTCCGAAAGCGGTATCAAAACGAGAGATGACGTTTTGTTGTTGAAAAATACAGGAATAAATGCTATATTGATTGGACAAATCTTACTGGAAAGCAAAGACATCGGTAAGAAATTGGAGGAATTGAGAATTTAAATATTGTAAGCACGGTTTTAACCGTGCAAAATTAAAGGAGGTGGGTATGGAACAGTCGAAAATCATTCTATCAGAAAAGGAGATTCCCCAAGCCTGGTACAACATCCAGCCGGACCTGCCAGAACCTTTGGCTCCACCATTGCATCCCAAGACTTTTAAGCCCTTAGGACCTCAGGACCTGGCACCTCTCTTTCCTATGGAGTTAATTAAACAGGAAGTGAGCCAGGAGCGCTGGATCGACATACCGGATGAGGTTCTCGATGTTTATAAGTTGTGGAGACCGACACCTTTACATCGAGCTTATAGATTAGAGAGAGCACTGAACACTCCTGCGAGAATCTATTACAAGAATGAGAGCGTAAGTCCCCCGGGAAGCCATAAGCCAAACACAGCAGTTGCTCAAGCCTACTACAGCAAAAAGGAGGGAGTAAAAAGAATTGCCACTGAGACAGGAGCAGGGCAGTGGGGAAGTGCCATTGCTTTTGGTTGTAACATCTTCGGACTGAAATGCACAGTTTATATGGTAAAAGTGAGTTACGAGCAGAAGCCTTACCGGAGAGTGTTAATGGAGACATGGGGGGCAGAAGTCCATCCTTCGCCGAGTAATTTGACCAATGCTGGAAGGAGTATCCTGGAGAAAGACCCCAAGTGTTCAGGCAGCCTGGGTATTGCCATATCAGAAGGAGTAGAGGATGCGGTAACACACGACGATAC
>DAOVHK010000026.1 GCA_030671905.1 Clostridia bacterium
TCAGGTAATGAAGAAGAGAGTGTCTTTCGTTTTCGTGGAGCCCTGCCTCAGGAGGTTAAGAAGAAATTCTTAAATAAGTTTGACCCTCATATAATTTCTCTTTCCGAGCCTGATAACTCGGGCCCGAAGATGACTTTAGTGAAGTGTGGCAGTGGAAGCGAGGAAGCTCTGTTCATTGCCCGCAAGGTTTATGGTTTGACTCGCCAGGGTTACCACTATTGCGACATTGTTATTCTCTGCCGTGGCGTCTCCAGAGAAATAAAGAACTTAGAAAATGCCTTGAAAATTTACGATATCGATTACACGGTAATGGGAGGCATAGCATTTTTCAAGCAGCCAGAAATTGTCCAGATTATCTCTATCTTAAAGTGCATCTGGGGACAGGAAGAAGAGATGAACACTCATCTCCTGAGGGCTCTTTCAGCTCCTGAGTTCAACATAGACACTGTGGATATTCAGAGGCTCGTGACCTATAGTGAAAGGAAAGGATTGCCTTTCTTAGCGGTCATAAAAACGGTGGTGAAGAAATTACCTCAGGACTTTTCCCAGGCGGGGTCTAATACAAGCTATCCTGGATGGGGTTTAAATAAGGATACTGTCTCTTCTCTTCGGGAATTTCTGGGAACATTAGAGGAAATGAAGAGAGAGGCTAAAAAGGAATCCCTGGAAAGGCTTATTTATAGAGTTTTCTTGAGGTTCGGTTATCTCCAGGCAGGGACGAAGAGCAAGAGATTGGCTCAAAACTTGAGCTATTTTCTGGAGGTAGTGAAGAAATTCCAGAAGATTGAAAACAATTTATCCTTTTTCGATTTTATGAGTTATCTTGACGAGATGCTTACTTCTTATGGTCGGGAGGAAGCAATTACATTTATTCCCCAGGAGGATAGCGTCCAGATTATGACTGTGCAAAGGGCAAGCGGAAAGTTCTTCCCAATAGTCTTCGTAACTGGCCTTGTGGAAGGAAAGTTTCCCCGAGATTTGCCCGAATCTTCCCTTTTAAGCCTTGGAGAGAAGAAGAAATTGAAACTGAACCCCCTTCCCGAACTTTCCCAACACCTGAAAGAAGAAGAGAGAATCTTCAATTTGGCTATAAGTAGAGCAAGGAAGAGATTATATTTAACTTATGGAAAAACCTACGAGTCGAATCGCGATTCTTTTCTCTCTTCTTTAGTGTTGAAATTCGTTGAGGCAGAAAGGGAAGACGAACTCCTGGAGAAATGCAGGAGTAGAGGGATGGAATTTCTCGATAAGCCATCGGTTCTCGGCCCTGAGGAGAAGGATGAAATTTTAACCCGGGAGGATTTGGTCAACTTCTGGCTTACAACAGGAAGTAAGGATTTAGAAGGGCTGCTTGAGGAAATTGATAGAGAGAAATATAATGAGATAATGAGAATTAAGGGAAAATTCGACCAGGAGAGTCTCTGGGATAAAGTGAAGATTTCTCCTGATTATAGGTTCTCTGGCTATAAGCTTGAGTCATACAGCGAATGTCCGGCAAAGTTCTTCTTCTCCTTCCTTTTAAAAATCTGGATTAAGCCAAGACCCGCTTTAATTTTTGGAAGACTCCTCCACAGTATCCTTGCATCCTTTCACGAGAAATACAATAGTAAAGATGCTCTACATTCTTCTCAGGCAAAAAGGGATATGCAGAAGGAGATTAAGAAGGTCTTTTCCCAGGAAGGGGGAAGTTTTTCCACTCTGTTTGAGAAAGATGTCTATCAGAGATTGGCTTCCAGAATTCTTCTAAGATATCTTGATAAGGAAAAGGAAAGAGAGAGTTTCTCCGTTGAGGATACGGAGAAAAAATTTACCTGGCAGATAGATGGGTTGACTTTTTCTGGACGAATAGACCGCCTGGATCGTCTTGAGGGAGGAGTCGAGGAAGTTATTGATTATAAGACCGGTAAGAATCCGTTTATGGAGTTCCGCCTCTGTCGGAAAATGAACGAAGGAGAAAGTTTCCAGTTACCTATCTATTTTTTTGGTGTCAGGGAAGACTTGAAAAGGCCCGTAAAGAGACTCTCTATATACTGGCTGCGTAAAGGCCTTCAGAATGCTAAGGCAAATATCAAAGCAACGGTCGAGGAAGGTAAGCAATATTCTGCTCAAGGAGTGGTTCTTTCCACCAAGGAGTGCTTGGAAAGTGCACTAAAGCATCTCAGGGAAAAGGCAAAGGAGATTCTCCAGGGATACTATCCCCAGAAGCCAAGGAACTGCTGGAATTGCGACTTCAATTTCCTTTGCGATAAGAAGATAAGAGAAGAGAGGAATGAGAGAGTTAACTTTAGAACAGAAGAGGGCAGTTGATGAGATTGAAGGTACTGTCTGCCTGAAGGCAGGAGCCGGGACAGGGAAGACCTCGGTTCTGGTAAACAGGTACCTAAAGATATTTTCTAATCTCTTAGAGAAGGGAGTATCTCCCGAAGAGGCTATAGAGTCCATTCTGGCAGTAACATTCACCAATAAGGCTGCGGGAGAGATGAGGGAGAGATTGGAAGAAGAATTGCAGAATATGTCTCTTCCCAGAGAAGTTCTGGCAAGGAAAGCCTATATCAGTACCATTGATTCTTTCTGCACGCGGCTTCTTAGAGAGAATGGACTGGAGGTAGGTCTGGAACCCAATTTCAGAGTGATTAATGAGATAGAGGCTAAAATTCTTTTTTGCAAGGTGGGTAAAGCACTACTTGAGGAAGGGAAGTTACCCCGGGTTACTATCGACCAGTGGCTGGACGATTTCTTGAGTGCGATTTATAAATACGTTCAGGAGATAAGAAATAAGGCAATGTCTCCTTCGGAATTTCTGCACAAGATTACAAAAGTAGAAGATGAGGAGAAAAAAAAATTAGCCCACCTCATTGCCGAGGTTTATGCTTCTTACGAGAAGGAACTCAAAAAGCGCCACTACTTCGATTTTTCCGGGATTCTTCTGGAGACTTTGCATCTTCTCAAGAATAATAGGAAGATAAGAGAGAAATACCGAAAACAGTTCAGATATGTCCTGGTCGATGAGTATCAGGATACCACTCCCCTTCAGGATAAACTCTTACGTCAGTTCTCTCATAACTACTTCGTGGTGGGCGATGTCAAACAGTCCATCTATGGCTTTCGAGGAGCAAAACCTGAGAATATTGAATATTTCAGCAAGGAATCTGAACTGAGCCTTTCTTTGACTAAGAATTTCCGCTCCTTTAATCAGATTCTGAAAGTAGTCAATAAGGCTCTGGATAGGGAAATTCCTGATTATGAACCTATAAGTTCAGAAAAGGAAGGAGAAGAATGTGCTGTGGAGATATTTCTGGCAGAATCCCAGGAAGAGGAAGCTGAATTTATTGCTCAGAGAATTCTTCAGCTCCTGAGAGACTACCGCTTAAAGAATCCAATCAGAGGAGAAGATTGGGAAAGGAGTTTACAGCTTAAGGATATAGCGATACTGTTAAGAGGAATTAAGACTCCAGTGGGAATATATGAGGAGGCTCTAAGGAAGCATGGGATTTCTTTTATTACTACTGGCGGGACAGGTTACTATGAAAGGTTAGAAATAAGGGATTTGGTAGCACTACTAGGCACAATTAATAATCCCTTTGATGACATCTCCCTGGTAAGGTTGTTGAGGTCGCCCATTTTCAGAATTAAGAATTCCAGTCTCTCTTCTCTGGCCAGTGTCTTTCCTGAGCAAGAAATCGAAGACGAAGAGAAGATGGTGAGGAAGCGTTATCCTGTCTACGATGCCCTGGGGAAGTTGGATGGTCTCGACATTGGAGAGGAGGATAAGAAGGTCATCAGGAATTGCAAAGCCCTTTTAGAGAGATTCTTTCTGGAGAAGAGTAATTACAGTTTAGGTGAACTGATATATAAAGTGATTAGCCAGAGTAACTATTTCCATTATGCTCAGAGTTTGCCTCCCACTGATAGGAGGAGAACCCTGGCAAATATTAAGAAGTTTTTCAGCCTCGTCGGGGAATTTGAGGAGAGAAATATCTTCTCTACACTGGAGGATTTCATTGCCTATGTGAAGGAAGTTACTCAACAGGGAGTGGTGGAGAGTGAAGCTAAACCTGGCGAGGAGAACGCTGTACGTTTAATGTCCATTCATCAGGCAAAGGGCTTGGAATTTCCCATCGTTTTCTTAGCTAACGTCAAGGATAAGGCTTTTCCTTCTAAAGGAGGAGCTTCTCCATTTTATGCTTATGATGAACAGTCCATTATATCTACCAGAGAAGAGAGGAAGAAGAGGAAAAAAGGCATCGACATGGAAGAGAAGAGACTTCTCTATGTCAGCCTGACCAGACCCCGGGAGAAATTGATAATTTCCGGCACCAGGAATGTGCAAGGAAAGTTGAGTCCATTTATCTCCTATTTTCTCGACGAAAAAGGAGAAATAAAGGAGGAGTTCTCTTCCTTAATTGAGAATAGGAGGGAGAAGTTTTTACAGGAGAAGAAAGGCTGGGAGAAAGAAATCTATCAGGCAGATCGAAGAGAGAAGGGGATTGAGAGGCTGTCACTGGAAGAGATAAGAAATGTCGTATTTTCTTCCTATAAATCGCTTCCTTCTGGCGATATTTCTCTTCCTTCTTTTACAGTTACCCAGCTTGCTACTTTTGACCAGTGTCCCTTAAGGTATAAATATCTTTACCTATTCAATCTTCCTCCAGACCCTGGATTGGAAAGAGAGAAAGAAGAGGAGATGATTGAAGAGTCGACGTTCGGGACAGTAATTCACAAAACTCTGGAAGAATACATTTTATCAAGAAAAGAAGGAAAAGAATGGAAAGAATCGAAATTGATGAGTAAATTCCGTTCACTGGCGAAAGCTCATGGAGTTACTGACAGGGAGATTCGGAATATCTATGAGAAAGAAGCTAAACCAATTCTTCTAAAATTTTTGGATAATTCAAAGAAGCAAATTGGTAACATCGTTAGAGTAGAAGAGCCATTCCATCTTTTCATTGAACAGTGTGAAATCAGGGGAATAATCGACCGAATCGATAGACCTTCCGGGCAGGGATACCATATTATCGATTATAAGACCAATCGCCAGAAGAATGAAGAGCCTTACGTTTTGCCAATGCTCCTTTACAAATGGGGGGCGGAGAAGGTCTTAGGATATAGTCCTGTGGAAAAGTTGAGCTTATACTGGCTGCGGCATAATCAACTGGTCACCATAAAAATTGAAAAGGATATGGAGCGTGATTTAGAAAAGAAAATAAAAACAATTATAAAGAAAATTCGGGAAGAAGATTTCGAACCGGTCGCTAAGTCAAAAAGATGCGAATTTTGTGATTATAAATCAGTCTGTGAGATAAAATCCTCCTCTCCCCAAGGGGTAGAGGATTAGGGTGAGGTTAACATGGAATCTATTTTCTATTCTCCTACAAGAATTATTTTTGGCGAAGAAAGTTTGAAAAGAGTGGGCGAAGAAGCCAGAAAATTTGGCGAGAAGGCTTTGATAGTTACAGGGAAGTCCTCGTCAAAGAAGTCGGGTAGTCTGGATGAAGTGGTAAATTCGCTTACTTCCCATAATCTTCAGGTAGAGGTATTTAATAAGGTGGAACCCGACCCGAGTGTCGAGACAGTTGAGGAAGGAGTAAAAGTTGCTAAAAAATGCACGGCAGATGTAGTGATTGGTCTTGGCGGAGGAAGCCCGATGGACGCAGCAAAGGGAATTGCCCTGCTTATGACCAACAAGGGTAAGATTACTGATTATTTTGGGACGGATAAGGTAAAAGAACAGGCTCTTCCCATTATTGCTATCCCTACTACCGCTGGAACGGGGAGTGAGGTTACAAAATACGCAGTTATTACTGACAAGAAGAAAATGTTAAAACAGATAATCGGTAGCCCGCACATTAATCCTAAGCTTGCCCTACTCGATCCACTGTTAACCCTGAGTATGCCTACCTCTCTTACCGCCAATACAGGAGTGGATGCTTTAAGTCATGCTATTGAAGGATATGTCTCCACACAGGCAAACCCGGTGGGTGATATATTAGCCTTGAAATCGATAGCCTTAATTGCTGAGGCCCTCCCAAGAGCAATTTCTCAACCAGATAATCTAAAAATTAGAGAGAAGATGCTCTTTGCTTCTATGCTTGCGGGAATGGTGATTAATTCTGCTGGCGCGGGGATAATTCATGGGATGGGTTATTTCATCACTCTCTACTACGGCGCTCCCCATGGATTGGCGAATGCTCTGCTTATGCCTGAAGTAATGGAGTTTAATCTGGTAGCCAATCCTACCAAATATAGAAACATTGCTGAGGCAATGGGGAAGAAAGTAGAAGGTCTGTCGGAAAAGGAGGCTGCCCGCCTGAGCGTAGTAGCAATGAGAGAGCTTTTAGGGAAGATAGGGATACCTAAGGGTATGAAAGAGATAGGAGTGAAGGAGGAGTCCCTGGCTGATTTTGCTAAAACCGTGAGCAAGAATAAGCGTCTCCTCACTTTGAATCCCCGGCGCCCCACCAGCGAAGAGATAGAAGAGATATACAAGAGGTCGATGTAGACTCTCCTTGTTTCAGGTTCTTAAATTTGGTATAATTATAAGATAATTTGTTCATCCCTTGGTAGCGTAGGGCTTTATGCCCGTAAAGGTTTTGGTCGCGTAGGGGCGACCCTCGCGGTCGCCCGAAGTGCTTTAAATGGAGGGAAATTAATGGAATTGGCCATATGGGTTCTACTTGGAGGAGCGGGAGTTCTGGTTATTCTTATGCTCTGGATTGGCCTAAATACAAGAAGGAGAATTAGGGATTTGGAGGGAAAGGGAGGAAGTGACCAGGCACTTCTGGTGATGCAACAGCAGATAGCAAACCTCACCACTCAGTTGACAAACCAGTTAAACGCTGTTACCAGCCAGGTAAGTGAAAGGCTGGGCAATACTACCCAAGTTGTCACTTCTGTAAAGGAGAGCTTGGGCAGAATGGAGGAGGCAAACAGGAGAATTTACGAAGTGGGAAAAGATATATCCAGCCTTCAGGACCTTCTCAGGGCACCTACCTTTCGTGGCGAAGTGGGTGAGTTCCTGCTGGCAAATCTCTTGGGACAGATTCTGCCACGAGAACATTTCACTCTCAAGCACAAATTCAAGAATGGAGAAATTGTGGATGCGGTTATTCGCCTGGGAAAGCGGCTTGTTCCAGTAGATTCTAAGTTTCCATTGGAGAACTTCAAAAAGATGTTAGAAAGCAGTGGTGAAGATGAGAAACAAGGAAGTCGCAGGGAGTTTGTGAGAGATGTCAAAAAACATATTGACGATATTTCCGATAAGTATATTTTGCCGGATGAAAATACTTTCGATTTTGCACTCCTCTATATCCCCGCTGAAAATGTATATTATGAGACGATAATTAAGGACGAAACTCTTGGCGAAAGGGGAGGAATCTGTTCTTACGCGCTTTCCAAGAGAGTTATTCCAGTCTCACCCAACAGCTTCTATGCCTATTTGCAGGTTTTAGTCCTGGGGCTGAAAGGATTGAGAATCGAGAAAGCTGCGGAAGAGATTTTAGGTAATCTGACTCGCCTCCATGGAGACTTGATTAAGTTCAAGGAAGATTTTGAGGTATTGGGGAAACACCTATCTAATAGTAGAACCAAATACGAGGAAGCTGAGAAGAAACTTGATAGACTGGGGGAGAAATTATTAAGCGTAGGAGAAGAGAAACCTCCAAAAATTCCCCAAGAATCTCAGTAATGTAAAAATTTACGATTGTAGTCAATGGCGCCATCGTCTAGTCTGGTTTAGGACGCTGCCCTCTCAAGGCAGAGATCACGGGTTCAAATCCCGTTGGCGCTACCAAATTATGCATAAGAAGGGATTTGAAGGCCGCGAACGCCGACCTATAGGAGGAAGAGCGAAGGGTCGCTGGAGCGACGAATAAGGAGCTCCGTGATAGCGACGGGCGCGAGATGGTGAGCGCCCCGGGTCCGAAGGACCGCGGAAGTGAGCGGCCCGGCCCTGAGTCCAGGGGAGGAAAGGGGTGGACGAAGGGAAATCCCGTTGGCGCTACCAGAATTGGGAGGACTTGCAGTCGAATGTTTAAGGGTGCAATTTTTGATTTGGATGGTGTAATTGTTGATACGGTGCCAATTCATTTTAAGGCATGGAAGAAGATGTTTTCTGAATACGGGATAGATTTTACCTTTGATGAGTATAAAAGCAAGGTTGATGGTATTCCCAGATATGACGGGGCAAGGGCAATCTTGAAGGACATTAGTGAAGTAGAATTAAAAAAAGCCGGTGACATAAAACAGGGATATTTTCTTGAGTTCATCGAGAAAGAAAAGATTCCTGTGTATACCTCTTGTATAGATTTAATCAAGGAGTTAAAAAGTCATAATAAGAAAATAGCCTTTGCCTCCTCGAGCCGGAACTGTAAAAGAATTTTACAAAAGGCGGGGCTTATTTATCTGGCGGATGCTATAGTGGACGGTAATGATATTACCAAGGCTAAGCCAGACCCTCAGATTTTCCAGTTGGCTGCCGAGAGATTAGGCTGTGTTTATGCAGAATGTGTTGTGTTTGAAGACGCCGTCTTAGGCGTTGAGGCTGCAGTAAATGGGAAGATGCTCTGCGTGGGAATCGACCGCTATGGTAGTCCAAAAAGACTGGCAAAGGCAAATCTCGTTGTGGAAGATTTATCCGAGGTAGACTATAAAACAATCGAGGAATTGTTTAGGAAATGAAAGATTATTATTCTAAATACAAAACTGAATATCCCTGGCTGATTAAGGAAGAGGGTTGGGTGAGGTCGCTTCTGAGAGTGAGGGAAACTCAACTTGCTCTGGGGAATGGTTTTTTAGGGAGCCGCGCTGTTTTAGAAGAGATACCTTATGATGCCCAACCAGGGACATATATTGCAGGAGTATATGATAGAATTGGTTCTCAGGTTGCCGAGTTAGTTAACTTACCCAATCCTTTTAATTTCAAGATAATGATAGATGGAGAAAGACTGGGTGTTGTTACCATGGATGTTGTAAAACATAGAAGAATTTTGAACTTAAGGCATGGTCTCTTATGTCGGCATACTGTCTTTCAAGACAGGAAGAAAAGAAAGTACGATTATCAAACTTTGAGATTTGTGTCTATGCAGGATAAGAATATCGGCGTTATGCAGATTATTTTTACGCCGCTGGATGATGAAGTTGAGGCATCCATCGAAACAGGAATAGATACTTCTGTGTATAACGTAAGAACCGTAAACGAAGGACGCAAGAAACATTTCAGGGTCAAGGAAGTAGGCCAATTTAAGAATGAAGGATATCTTATAGTGGAGACTTTTGGTAAATTGCATACGGTAATTTTCAGGAGCGGTTTTTATTATGAAACCAAAGGGAAAAAGATCCTGGCAAAAGATAATATATTTAAACTGAAGTTACGGAAGAACCAAACTGTTGTATTTACCAAGATATTCCATGTGGAAGCCGTTTTAAAGGGAGAGAATTTAGATAAGAAAAAGAAATTATCAGAGAAGAAATTCAGAAAGGCGTTTCAAAGTAGTTTCGATTGTTTACTGAGAAGACATATTCGTGCCTGGGAAGGTTTGTGGAATGTGGCTGAAGTTTCTATATGGGGTGACCCGGAAGTTGAAAAAAATTTCAGGTTCAATATTTACCATATGCTAATATGTGGACCAAAAGACAATGGTTCATCCAGTATAGGAGCCAGGGCATTGACCGGTGAGGGTTACCGTGGACATATCTTCTGGGATACTGAAATCTTTCTTCTTCCATTCTATCTGTATACTTTGCCTGATGTAGCTAAACATATGTTATTGTATAGATACAGGAGATTAGATGCAGCAAGAGTGATTGCTAAAAAATACGGGTTTAAAGGTGCGATGTTTCCCTGGGAATCTGCGGGCTTAGGAGAAGATGAGACACCCTGCTGGGCTAAAGATTTAGACGGAAAAGTAATCAGAATCCATACCGGCGAGATGGAGCATCATATAACTGCAGATATTGCCTATGCCTTCTATCACTATTATAATGTTACGCACGATGAGAAATTTCTCAGGGATTACGGTTATGAGATATTGTTTGAGACGGCAAGATTTTGGGCCAGCCGCGTGGAATATAATAAAAAGAGAAAAAAATACGAAATTAAACAGGTTGTCGGTCCTGATGAGTTCCATGTAGATGTTAATAATAATGCTTTTACTAATATGATGGCAAAGTGGAATTTGGTTATAGCCTATAATATGTTTAAGAGGTTAAGGAAGTTAAATATAAAGGTCTATAGAAAGTTGGTTCAAAAAATAGGGCTTGCATCCAAAGAGGTGGCAGAATGGAAGAATATTGCTATCCGTATCAGCATAAACATGGGTAAAGGGCAAGTGATTGAGCAATTCGATGGGTATTTTAAGAAGAGAATGGTTGAAATAACTGATTGGGATGAGAATTCTGTACCTATTGTCTCGGGGAAATTAACTCCCAGAGATTACGACAAAACACAACTTGTTAAGCAGGCAGATGTGATTATGCTTTTGTATCTGCTTTCAGACGTTTTCAGCAATAAGACTCAAAGACAAAACTATGCATATTATATTGACCGGACAATACACAAGTCTTCGTTGAGCCTCCCGGTATATGCCCGTATGGCTATTGATGTGGGAGATAGAAGCAGGGGTTATCGATTTTTCCATACTGCTCTGCGTACTGACATAAGCAATATTAATAATAATACAAATGAAGGCATTCACGCAGCTTGTATGGGGGGTAGTTGGCAGGTTTTGATAAATGGTTTTGCCGGGGTGAAAATACAGAAAGGCATATTGTCAGTCAATCCGAAAATGCCAAGAATGTGGAGGAAAATCCTTTTTTCCCTGCATTGGAGAGGAAACCTGCTTAGACTGGAAGTCAAAAATAATAAAATAAAAATTCAGCTTGTTTCCCCGGGCAGGAAGAAGGTTAAGATAAAAGTATTCGGCGTTTTATATAGATTGGCGGGCGATAAGCCGTTTGAATTTGAGCGAAAAAAACCTGCAAAGGAAGTGCAGGCTTACTATTTATAAATTTTAGGAGGGGATGATAATGGCAAAAAAGAGAAAGAAGTTAAACATATCTCATCTGCATTGGGGTTTTCCTCCTATTATCGGAGGAGTGGAGACACATTTAACGATATTGCTACCAACTTTAGTTAAAATGGGCCATAAGGTCAATCTTCTTACTGGTGCATTTGAAGGAGAGAAGGGAAGAGATACGTATAAAGGTGTGGGTATTTTCCGCCAGCCCACTATGGATTTAAACTGGCTTAGTAAAAGAGGAATTAGCGGTCTTTTCGACGAGGTAAAGGATATATTTAAAAATTTTATCTACGAAACAAAACCGGATTGTATCCATGTTCACAATATGCATTATTTTAGCAAGGCACATGCGTTGGCAATTGAAGAAATATCTATCAAGAAAGGCATTCCCCTTATTTTGACAGCACATAATGTATGGGACGATAATTTATTTCTGGACTTGACGAAAAACATCAAATGGACTCATATTGTTGCTGTTAGCCATTTTATTAAAAGAGAGATTATCGGAACTGGGTATAGTCACAGAAACATCACGGTTATCCATCATGGTATCGATCAAAGGATTTTTTCTCCCAAGGTGGACCCGCTACCTGTGTTTAAAAAATATCCTATCTTACGGAAGGGAAACGTAATATTTCATCCTGCAAGAATGGGATTAGCTAAAGGGTGCGATGTGAGCATAAAGGCATTGCGTATAATCAAAGATAGGTTTCCTAATGTGGTTCTGGTGCTTGCCGGTACAAAGAATATTATAGACTGGGTCCAGAGCCAGCAGAAGGACATTGCCTATATGGTAAATCTGGTTAAGTTTCTTGGTCTTGAGGATAATGTGTTAATTGATGCTTTTCCGCTTGTAGATATGCCTAGGCTTTACGCTGCTTCGTCGGTTTGTGTTTATCCCTCGTCCGTGTCTGAACCTTTTGGACTGACGATGTTGGAAGCCCTTTCATCAGGTAAGCCGATGGTGGTTACTGAAACAGGAGGAATGCCGGAGATTATTAAAGACGGCATTAATGGATTCATCATTCCAGTTAAGGATTTTGAGTCTTTGGCCTCTCGAATTAACTGCCTTTTAGGCGACAAGGAATTAAGGGAGCGACTGGGACACACAGGCCGCCAGATGGTTGAGCAGCAATATACCAAGGAGATTGTTGCTGAGAATATTTTGAGACTATATAAAAAGTTTTGTTAGCCCTATGATGAAGCAAACCCTGCTCGGGTTCGGAAAGGTCGCTGTCCCGATGGATAAATCGGGACGTGTTAGCGACGGGCGAAAGACGGTGAGCGATTAGCAAGGCGTTGGGCAAGGAGATAAGGGGATATAAACAATGATAGGTCAACTGATAGAAGACCGGTATAAAGTGATAGATAAGCTTGGCGAGGGTGGGATGAGCCTGGTCTATCGAGCCGAGGATATAGAGACTGGGCAAATGGTAGCGTTGAAGTTTTTGAAGGAGGGGATAACTTCCAGGCGAGTGGAAGATGTATTGCGATTCCAGCGAGAGGCAGGGGCAATAGCTAAATTGGAGCATCCAGGGATAGTGAAGGTATACGCAACAGGAGAATATGAGCAGAACCCCTATATAGTGATGGAGCTTCTTAAAGGTAAGAGTTTAGCCGATTTGTTTAAGGAGAAAAAACGCTTTAGTGTAGAGGAGGCGGTAGGGATAGTCCTTCAAATCAGTGAGGTCTTAAATTACGTTCACGGCAAAGGGATTATCCACCGTGACCTAAAACCCGGAAATATCATGCTCCTAGTACAACCTGCTGGCCAACAGCCCCCCTCTATCAACTACCAGGTTAAGGTCTTAGACTTCGGTTTAGCCCAAATTTTAGAGTTAAGAAAGATAAAATCTGAAGAAGAGATAGTAGGCACATTTGGATATATGTCTCCCGAGCAGTCAGGGATAATAAGGAAGCCAGTAGATGAGAGAAGCGACTTATACTCCTTAGGGATTATCTTCTATGAACTTCTTACAGGAGAACTCCCTTTTAAAGGTAAGGATGTAGGCACTATCCTTCACCAGCAGGTAGCTAGGAAGCCTTCTTCACCTAAAAAGATAAAACCAGAGATTCCAGAGGTAATAGAGGGGATGGTGTTAAAGCTCCTAAACAAAGAGCCTGAAGAACGGTATCAAACCGCCAAAGGTCTATTAGCTGATTTAACTAAATACCAGGATGGAGAAGTTTCCTTTATCATAGGCAAGGAAGATGTGTTGAAGAAGTTGACCTACCGCACCAGACTTATTGGCCGAGAAGAGGAACTGAATAGACTTGAAGAGTTATTTGAGCAAGCCAGACAAGGCAAGGGAGGGGTCTGTTTGGTCTCCGGTGGGCCGGGCATGGGTAAGAGCCGGCTGATTGAAGAGATGCGAGGTTATAGCTATGAAAGAGGGTCCATATTTATCTCGGGTAAATGCTTTGCCCAGGAGAACAAGATACCCTATCAACCCTTTATGGAGGCCTTAAATGAATATATAAATAGACTGGAAAGACTCAAAGCAGGAGAAAAAGAGGAAACTATAAAGAAGATGAAAGGGGTCTTAGGTGAATTAGGGCAGATCATTATCAAACTCAACCCCAATATGAGAGATGTATTAGGAAAGCAACCAGAATTAGTCCCCTTAGAGCCAGAAAGGGAGAACAGGCGATTTCTTATGGTGTCAAGCAGATTCTTCTGCAATTTAGGGGAAGAGGATAAGCCCTGTGTAATATTCTTAGATGATTTGCAGTGGGCAGATGAGGGAAGTCTGAGTTTGTTAGCAGAGATAGTCAGTGAGATAAAGGAATTTCCCATTTTGCTCTTGGGTGCGTACAGGGACACTGAAGTGACTGAAGAACACAGTCTAATTAAACTAAAGAACAAGGCTAGGGATAAAGGCTATTCCCTTCAGGAGATAGACATCAGCTTGTTTGACCATGTTCGGTTAAATAGACTCATTGTTGAATTACTGCTCGAGGATGAGGAGAGGACTTATGAGCTTTCCCGTTACGTCCTGAATAAATCGAGAGGCAATCCCTTCTTCAGCATAGAAATAACCAGGCAATTAGTAGATGAGAAGGTGCTCTTCTACAAAGAGGAAGAGAAGCACTGGCAGGTGGACTGGGAGAAGATAAATAGGGTAACTATCTCACCTAATATAGTGGATATAGTCTTAAGGAGGATAGAGACCTTAGAAGAAGACCAGCTGAATCTCCTATCCTATGCTGCTGTAATAGGCAGGGAATTTGAGATAGGTTTATTATTCAGATTAGCTGATTTAGCCAAAGAGCGGGTAATCGTCCTCGTTGATGAGGCCATCTCCTTACAATTATTAGAGAGGAGTTTAGAGAGAGGTAAGATTCTCTTTGTCCACGATAGGATAAAGGATGCATTTTACCAGAGGATAAGCGAAGGGAAAAAGAGAGAATTGCATCTTGAGATAGCCAGGACGATAGAAGAATTACACAAAGAAAATATAGAGGAAGTATTATTCGATTTAGCCCATCACTATACTGAAGCAGAAGACAGAGATAAATCCCTCCAATACGCCCTGCCAGCCGCTGAGAAGGCAAAAGGCGGCTATGCCAACGAAGATGCAGTAAGGTATTACACTATAGGCATAAATATATTAGAAGATAAAGGCCAAAAAGGAAGTCGGGAATGGATAAAAGCCAAGGAAGGACTTACTACAGTATATCTCACCATAGGCAAGAATAATGAGGCGATAGAAATAGCCAACCAAGTCCTTCCCTTAAAAGAGTCGGCAATAGAGAAGGCAAAGATATATCAGCAGATAGGCACAGCCTATTTTAAGAAAGGAGATTGGCAAAACTGCGAGGATACCTTGGCTCAGGGTATGGCCTTGTTGGGAAA
>DAOVHK010000029.1 GCA_030671905.1 Clostridia bacterium
AATAAGGAGGAGAGATAAGAGATGGCACCAAAGGAAAATGATAGAAGGAAGAAGATTGAGAGATTGTCCCGTAAGGAGAGATTGGGAAGAGGGTTACTTAAGATTGGGGAGATAGCCAATCTGGCAGGAGTAACTACTTCTCTCGTAAGGTATTACACTGACATCGACTTATTAAGAGTAGCCAGCTATACCAAGGGTGGCTATAGGCTCTACGACAGGGAAGAGACTATAAGAATTATTCGACACGTAAAACCATCTATGGAGAGACGACGCACCTTAAAAGAAATCAAAGAAAATTTAGAAAAACAGTCAAAGAAATAGGAGCCTCTCAAAATCAGGATTTGGAGTCCTCCCGAAAGGGAGGTTCTCAGAGACCTCCTAAGGCACTCAAAATGGAAAAATTGCTGAAACTGATATTAAATTTTGCAAATAAATCTAACAGAAAAATATTTCTGGTGGGTGGTTCCCTAAGAGATTTACTATTGGGAAGGGAGACTGGGGATTTTGATTTTGTTCCTGAAGGAAATGCTGAGAAGTTCGCCAGGAATTTCGCCAGTGAAGTGAGCGGCAGTTTTGTTCTTCTGGATGAGAAAAACAGGATTTATCGGGTAGTAAAACAGAAAATATCCAAGAAGAAAGATAAACAGATATTCAATTTAGACTTTTCTCAAATGCGCGGAAAAGAAATAAAAGAAGACCTTTTACTAAGAGATTTCACCATCGATGCAATGGCTGTGAGATTAGACCAAATAGAAGGAAGCCTCAGAACCTTAAAACGGACGAAACTCCTGTCCAGGTTAATTATAGACCCTTCTGGCGGGATAGGAGATTTGAAAAAGAGAATAGTAAAGAGAACTTCTCGCAAAATTTTTGACGATGACCCCTTGAGATTACTCCGCGGATATCGCCTGGCAGCCACCTTGGAATTTGCTATAGAGAAAAAAACAGAGGATGAAATTAAAAAGAAGGTCAATTTAATTAAAAAAGTAGCCAGAGAAAGAATAAGAGACGAATTGTTCAAGATTCTCTCTACACCTCAAAGTTATCGATATCTTCAAAGACTACACAGAACAGGACTTTTGAACAGAATCATTCCTGAAATAAAAATAATGAAGGAGAAACCTGGAAATTATTACCACCGGGAGGGGTTGTGGGGGCATTCCCTGGAGACTCTCAAATCCTTGGAAGAGATTTTTGTTGACCTAGTCAAGCTCTTTCCCCGGATGTCTAGCAAGATAATAGCCCAGCTCGATGAGAAAATATTTGGTGAAGTAGAAAGAAAATCTCTTTTAAAGTGGGCAGCAATTTTTCACGACATCGGTAAGCCAAAAACAGTAAGGAGGGAAGAGGGAAGGGTTCGGTTTTTTGGTCACGAGGAAAAGGGAGCCTCACTGGTTATGGAAATTATGCAGAGGCTTAAATTCAGTAATAAGGCAATCAAAATTGTAGAGAAAACGGTTAAACACCATATGCGTCCCGGTAACTTGAATGAAGCTCCTCGGTTGACCGATAGAGCAATCCATCGCTTTTTTAGAGACCTTTCTGAAGAAGGAGTGGACACTCTTCTTCTCTCTCTGGCAGACCGCTATTCTTATCGAAAGATTCTACCTGAGCGAGATAAAAAGTTTGCCATAGAAATAAGTCGAAAGTCCATAAGGAAACATGAACAGACTGTTAGAAAAATGTTAAACAAGTACTACTACCATAAAGAACGAATCTTGCCTAAACCTCTTGTTCGAGGAGATGAGATTATGAAAAGTTTTAATCTTCCTCAAGGTCCTCTGATTGGCAAGTTATTGAAAAGAGTAGCAGAAATCCAGGCGGGAGGAAAATTAAAAAATAAAGAAGAAGCTCTCCAGTTTTTGAAGAAGACATTAAAAGAGGAAAAGTTGTGAAATTATCAGTTATCATGCCAGTTTTTAATGAAGAAAGTACGATACTAAACATCATCGACAAAGTGAAAAAAGTAAATATTGATAAGCAAATTGTTATAGTTGATGACGGTTCCACTGACAGGACGAGAGAGATATTGGAAAAATTGAAGGATGAAAATATAAGAGTAATTTACCATACGAGAAACCAGGGAAAGGGAAGCGCAATAAGGACAGCGATTCCCTACCTTGAGGGAGAGGTAACAATCATACAGGATGCTGATTTAGAATATGACCCCGAAGAGTACCATAAATTGATGAGACCAATTCTGGATGGAAAAGCCAAGATTATTTATGGTTCCAGATTTCTACAATTTAACAAACCTATTTACTTGCGTTACTTTTTAGGCAACAAGTTTTTGACCTGGTTAGTCAATATATTATACCGTTCCAGGCTCACCGATTCATATACCTGCTATAAGGCCTTTGAAACTGGTGTTCTAAAAAATTTGACATTGCAAGCAAAAAGGTTTGAATTTGAAGCCGAAGTTACAGTTAAGTTGCTGAAGAAAGGTTACGAGATTCATGAAATCCCCATATCATATTCTCCAAGAACATTAAAAGAGGGAAAGAAGATTAACTGGAAAGACGCCCTTTCAGGCATTTTAACTATACTTAAATATAAATTCAGCAAATGAGGGTTCTAACCATTTACTTGACAAAGATGGTGGGCACCCCGGGAATTGAAGCGGGCGTAATTCAGTGGTAGAATGCAACCTTCCCAAGGTTGACGTCGTGGGTTCGAGTCCCATCGCCCGCTCCAACTTAGCTTCAATTCTGTTTTTGGCTCAGTATCGTCCACGAAAGAGAGTGGAAGACTATACTCTTCAACCACACATTCCGTCCGAAAGAGCGTTTCTTTCCGGACCAGAGAAGACATTGAAGTATAAACTTACCAAACTGTTTTTATTATTGCTTATAGTCTTTCTCGTTATATATGGATTTTTATTATTGGGGATTTCATGCTTACCTTTCGAGTTGGTAAAAGCCAAAATCGATACCCTTGCTCCATATGGAAGAACCGACCTTTTATCGGTTGCACTTTTTGAACAAATAGTCTTCAGGCTAAGAATCTTTGGAATTGCGCTGCTTCTTATTAGTGGAGCGTTTTATACAGGTAGACGAAAAACTCAGCAATACGTTTCCAATTTGCTGGCTTCATTCTCTTCTTTCATAAGAGAACTTACGCAACGTTTTAATGAGGTAGTAAAGAAAGAAGATAAAACACATCTCTACGCTTTCTTCATAGTATTCCTGTTAGCGATTGCGGTCAGAGTGTTCTTTCTATTTCAGCCAATGCGTTATGATGAGGCTTTTACTTTTACGTACTTTGCATCAAAGCCTTTATATGTTGGGCTTTCATATTATTTACCAAATAATCACCTCCTCCACACACTTTTGGTCCGCCTGGCATATTTGTTCTTTGGCAATCAACCTTGGATAATCCGTCTGCCTGCATTGTTTGCTGGGTTGCTCTTAGTCCCGACATCTTATATGGTAACACGCATTTTCTACAATAAGCACGCAGCACTTTTGACTGCGGGTATTGTAGCGTCTTCATCAGCGCTTATTGAATATTCAGTCAATGCTCGAGGATATACTGTGTTATGCTTAATTTTCTTGCTTATCCTTGCTCTGGGAACATATCTCAAGAAGAGTAGAAACCCAGCTGCATGGCTGCTGTTTGCCGTATTATCTGCTCTCGGTTTCTACACAATTCCAATTATGCTTTACCCCTTTGGAATAGTCATAGTATGGCTTTCTCTCTCCACCATATTTAAAGACACAGACCCCTCGGCCAGTAATTTACTAAAGGACATGTTTTTTTCTCTAATCATCCTTGCTTTTTTGACATTTATGTTATATGTTCCAATTTTTGTAACCGTTGGCGTAAAATCAGTTATAAGCAATCGATTTATCGCCCCGCAATCCTGGTCATTTTTTGTTGCGAAACTCTCGCCTTCTCTTCGTTCAGTATGGAACCACTGGAATAGGGCTATCCCCTTGGGGATAAACCTATTACTTGTAATCGGATTCTTTACTTCACTGGTTTTTCACAAACGATTGACTATTCATCGCATCCCAATAATTCTGGCAGTAGCTATCTGGTGTATCCCTGTTCTAATAGTCCAAAGAGTGGTCCCTTTTCCTCGAGTGTGGCTGTTTTTATTACCTCTATACATAGGACTGGCATCTTCGGGAGTGAGTTATCTTCTTAGACCTATTGAATCGAAAATTAGCCATTACAAGCATGTTATATTTGGGATATTGACTATTACTCTATCATTTTGGCTAAGTCTAAATGTTATTCACACGAAATCGGTTTATTATTCTGAGCAAACTGGGACTTTAAGAGACGCTAAAGCAATCACTATTTTCCTGAAGGATTATCTTAAACCCGGAGATAGAGTTTTAGCTTTTTGTCCTTCGGATATTCCTTTAGTATATTATTTCAACCTTTACGACGTTCCTGTTAAGCATTTCTTTTATGATTTAGATTCCAGTCAACGTATTTTGCTAATAGTCAAGAAGTCAACGCAAACACTGGAAAGACTACTGAATAAAAAAGACCTGTCGCTCACTAACTACAGTGTTCCGAAAATAATTCAAAAATACAAGTTTGCGAGTCTGTATGAGATAAATAGGGTGAATGCCAGGAAAGAAAGACGATAATGGGTCATTAAAGAAGTCAAAAAAGATGGCCGCAAATTTTGTGCCCTGCGTATGTCCAGACATTGGTACTTGATTTTTTTTAATTTTTTACTATAATACTATTAACGAGGCTGGATGGAGCATATATTGAAAAATCTATTTGTGGACTTGCATATACATAGCACATTTTCTGATGGGGCTTTTACTCCAGAAGAAATTGTTAAGCATGCCAGCAAGGCGGGTTTGGCTGCCATATCTATTACTGACCACGACAATACTGATGCTACCCCCTCGGCTATTAAGGCGGGAAAAAAATTGGGAGTAGAAATCGTTCCTGGAGTGGAACTGAGCGTCGAGCCGGAGTCTCCTCGAGATGAAGAGATACACATTCTGGGATACTATATCGATTGGCAAGATGAGAATTTTCAGGAGAAACTCCGCCATTTCAGGGAAGCACGCCGCAAGAGAGCCTACGAGATTTTAGAAAAACTGGACCATCTGGGAGTTAAGATTGATCCCCAACAATTATTTGAGTTCGCTGGCAAAGGTTCTGTTGGTAGAATGCATGTGGCGAAAGTTTTAAAAGAGGAAGGATTTGTTAACTATCTCCAGGAAGCTTTCGACCGCTATTTAGCTTATGGCAAACCAGCCTACGTTCCTAAGGTAAGATTGCCCTCTCAAGAAGCACTCGCCCTGATCTCCCGGCTTGGAGGAATCTCTGTTATCGCCCATCCTCTATATGGAGGAAACAGCAAGGAAATAATTCAAAAACTCAAAGGTTTTGGATTAGATGGAATTGAAGGTTACTATACTAAGCATTCTTCTGAAGATGTAAAGAGATTTCGGAGTTGGGCCAAGGCGTTTGGTCTTCTAATTACTGGAGGCTCCGATTGTCACGGAGAGACATTGGATGAGGAAATTCTGATAGGAAATCAGGAAATTCCCTATGATGTTCTAGCACAGTTAAAAGAATATAGAAAGACGAAATTAGGAAAGTGCTTGACAGAGGAAGAGCATACATAGTAGAATAAATCAAAGATTTTTTATGTAAATAGGGGAAGTCCGTGAAAACCGGACACTGCCCCGCAACGGTGAGCTTCTTAACAGAAGCAAGTCCGAGAACCTGTTTGCAATATAGTGCCTTCGCGGGAGGGTTGGCCGAATTCATAAGGCTTCAGTCCCAACTTTCAAGTGAAGGTTGGGTTTTTTAATTTTTGGAGAAATGTATATGGGAAAGTTAATCCTTATTTTAGGTGGAGCACGCAGTGGGAAGAGCAGTTTCGCTGTTACCCAGGCCAAGAAGTTATCGTCTGGACAATCTGGGGTAGTTTATGTCGCCACTGCTTTTGCCCTCGATGAAGAGATGAAAAAAAGAATAGAGAGACACAAGAAAAGACGCCCCGCTTCTTGGAAAACTATAGAAGAAAGAAAAGATATATCAAAAATTTTGGCTAAATTAGGAAAAGCCGGTATAGTGATAGTCGATTGTTTAACTATCTTGATTTCAAATCTTCTCCTTTCTGGAGAAAAAGAAGCAGTAACTTTGAAGAAAATTAAAGAGTTCTTCAGGACTCTCAAGAAGAGAAACCTTACCACTTTAATAGTTTCTAACGAGGTAGGGATGGGAATTGTTCCAGAAAATAGATTAGGCCGCAGTTTTAGGGATATAGCCGGGAAAACCAACCAGATAGTTGCTAAGCTGGCAGACGAAGTATACTTGCTGGAGGCAGGGATTCCCGTTAAGATAAAGGGGTAAAAATGAAAAGAATTCAAAAAGTTATTGAAAAGATTGAGCCAATCGACCAACAAATGATGGAAAAAACGCAAAGGAGATTAGACTTTCTCACCAAACCCAGAGGGAGTTTAGGAAGACTGGAAGAGCTGGCAAAAATTGTGGTGGGAATCAAGAGAGAAGATAGTCCCAATTTGAAGAATAAAGTGATATTTACTTTAGCCGGAGACCATGGAATCGCAAGAGAAGGAGTGAGTGCCTTTCCTCAGGAAGTCACCAGCCAGATGGTTTACAACTTTTTACAGGGAGGAGCAGGAATTAATGTTCTCGCTCGCCACATAGGCGCAAGAGTGATAGTAGTCGATATGGGAGTTACCTGCGACTTAAAACCCGATCCCCACCTTAGAATCAGAAAAATAAATCATGGAACCAAGAACATGCTAAAAGAACCAGCAATGAGTCGGGAAGAAGCAATAAGGTCAATTAATGAAGGAATCGAAATTGTGGAAGAGGAGTTGGAGAGAGGCATAGATATTATTGGCACAGGAGATATGGGAATTGGGAATACCACCCCATCCAGCGCAATTCTCGCAACTATAACCAGGACATCTGTAGAAGAAATTACCGGCAGGGGGACAGGAATAGATGACTTTAAACTTAAGCGTAAAATAGATGTTATTGAGAAGGCATTAGAAACCAATAGACCAGACCCCAATGACCCGATTGATATTCTATCCAAAGTGGGAGGATTTGAAATTGGAGGGTTACTGGGGATTATGCTTGCCGGTGCTTCTCACAGGATTCCTGTGGTTATTGACGGATTCATCTCCGGGGCAGCAGCTCTTCTGGCAACAGAGTTAGAACCAAAAGTTAAAAATTACTTGATTCCCTCACATTGTTCAGCAGAAGCTGGCCATAAGCGAATGTTGAGCTTTTTAGGCTTAAAACCCCTACTCGACTTAGACCTCAGGCTCGGTGAAGGTACTGGGGCAGCCCTGGGCATAAATATGGTAGATGCAGGCATAAAGATATTGACTCAGATGGCAACCTTCCCCGATGCAGGAGTTTCCGAAGGATTATGAAATCAATGGTGGCAGCAATTCAGTTTTTAACGATCTTTAGCTCTGGCAAAAGAGGTAAAGTTACCAGCAATTATCTATCCAGGTCTTTATTCTACTTCCCTTTTGTTGGTCTTTTGATTGGTGGTTGTCTAGTGGGGCTTAACTTCGTGCTTTCAAAACATTTGAACCATTCAGTAGTTAATCTATCTATTATTCTTCTTTTAGTTATTCTCACCGGCGCGCTCCATCTGGATGGTTTCGCCGATACAGTAGACGGATTCTACGCAGGCAAGGATAGACAAGAGATACTGAAGATAATGGGAGATAGTCATATCGGCACAATGGGCGCAATAGCACTGATTATTCTGATTCTTTTTAAATTTGCTCTTCTTGAGGGAATTCCCGAAGTAATTAAATACAAGGCTTTGCTGTTGATGCCTCTATCCAGCAGATGGGCAATGGTAGTCTCCGGTTCTCTTTCTAAAGGAGCAAAGAGTGAAGGGCTGGGAAAGTTCTTCTGTAAACCGGTAAGATTGCGAGAATGGTTAGGGGCAACACTGTTTACATTAATAGTAGCGTTCCTGATTTTGAAAACTCAATTGCCCCTCTTTATTTTGAGTATATTTCTATTTACTCTAATCTTAACAAGGTATATCACCAGGAAAATCGGAGGTATGACTGGAGATACCTTCGGCGCAATAAACGAATTAACCGAAGTCTTCAGTCTTTTGATATTCTCTCTTGTTAGTTCATAAGAAATATGGCTATGAAACATCATTTTATCTTCTTAATTATTTCCATTTTGTTGGTATCCTCTTGCAGCAGTCAAGCACCACCCTTAAAATCGAATTCTCCATACGGAGTCGTAGTCATAGATGACCTCGAAAGAGAAGTGAGATTCAACCATTATCCACAGAGAATAGTCTCTCTCGACCCCAGCATCACGGAGATACTCTTTGCCCTGGGACTGAATAATGAAATGGTGGGAGTAACAGACTATTGTGACTATCCTGAACAAGCGAGAACTACGCCAAAAGTGGGCGGGTACATAAACCCCAACATCGAGGCAATTGCATTACTCGAACCTGACCTGGTAGTGACCACTCTGAAAACCAATACTCCCCGATTAATCCAGCAACTGGAAGATTTTGGCATTACAGTTTTCGTTTTAGACCCTAAAAAAATAGAAGACATTTTTGAGAACATCTCTTCATTAGCAAAGATAACATATCGAGAAGAAAGAGCAGGAGAACTTTTAGGAGCTTTGAAGGAAAGACTGCACGGAGTTAAGAAAAAAGTCGCTGAAATCTCTCGTCCCGGTGTATTTCTGGGAATGGGAAAGGACCCACTCATATCCGTGGGTCCGGGGAGCTTTGCCCACGATTTGATCGGGATTGCTGGCGGAAGAAATGTCGCCAGTCAGTCTTCTTCCAGATACCGCAAATACACGCTGGAAGAGATCATTTTAGCCGATCCTGAGGTAATTATCATCTGTTCAATGGCTCCCGATGACTCCTGTCTCGCTCAAAAAAGATGGTGGAAGAGATGGACAAATATGTCTGCAGTGCGTAATAGTCGAATCTATGTAATTGAATCTAATCTATTAACCAGGCCCGGACCGAGAATGGTTGAGGGGCTTATGGAAATAGCTAAGGCAATACATCCTGAAATATTTCTGGAGCAAGAAAGATGAAAGGTTTAAGTTTAAAAAAGTGGCTAATAACTATACTTCTTTTAGCAATTCTCCTCATCGTTACCATAATATTTTGCTCTTTTCAAGGCTCAGCAGACATCAAACTTAAGGATTTACTTGAGATATTTTCTAATTCTCCTGGTCAAACCTGGTGGAATACTAAAGCAATAATTCTGTTAAAGGTGCGACTTCCCAGAATACTACTCGCCTGTATGGTAGGGGGAGCACTTGCTGTTAGTGGTGTGGTTTTGCAAGCCTTGTTGAGAAATCCTTTGGCAGACCCCTATATCCTGGGAGTCTCCAGTGGTTCTGCCCTGGGAGCAATAATCGCTATTCTGCTTGGTTTGAACATTACTATTGGTACCCTACCCTCAATTCCCCTGTTTGGTTTTGCAGGAGGACTACTTACTATCCTTTTTGTTTACCATATTTCGAAAATACACAGAAAAATATCGATACAAACAATGCTCTTAGTGGGCGTGGTAACCGGCGCCATACTTGCAGCTATTATTATGTTCATCACCTCCATGGCCGGCCCTCACAAGGTGCAGGGAATAATTTTCTGGCTGATGGGTAGCTTGAGTTCACAGGAGTATCCTATGGTGGCGATAGTTTCGTTATATGTGATAGTGGGAATTCTTATACTTCTCTATTATGCTCGCAGTCTCAATCTTTTAGTCTTAGGAGAGGAATCAGCGACTCAGCTTGGCCTGGATGTAGAACGCACCAAAAAGATAGCTTTTATCGGTGCTTCACTAATTACAGGTGCTGCTGTTTCAGTCAGTGGCCTTATAGGGTTCGTGGGTATATTAATTCCTCATCTTATGAGAATGATTATCGGCTCGGACCACAGGCTACTTTTGCCCGCAGCTGGACTATTCGGAGGTATATATCTTATACTTGCCGATACTCTTGCCAGGACGCTCATGGCGCCCACAGAAATTCCCGTAGGAGTGATAACTGCCATATGTGGAGGTCCCTTTTTCATCTATCTCCTCAGGAAAAAGAAGACAATCTTTTTCCATTAATGTCATTGCGAACGAAATGAAGCAATCTCGATATGGTTGAAAAATGGATGGAGAAAAAATGACTCTGCCCCCTTTTTTTAGAGTTAAAGATTTGAGATTTAGGTATGACCAGAGCTGGGTGCTCGATGGTCTCTCTTTTGAGGTAAGAGAGGGAGAGGTTCTGGGCATAATAGGACCCAATGGCTCGGGCAAGACAACAATCCTGAGAATACTCTCCAGGGTTTTAATGCCTCAGGAAGGAGAAGTCCATCTCCAGGGGAAAAATCTGTTAGCACTGAGCCAAAAAGAGATTGCCCAGATAATCGGAGTCGTCCCCCAAGATACCTATTTCCCTTTCCCATTTACAGTTGGCGAGGTCGTTCTCATGGGAAGGTCACCCTGGCTTTCAGGTTTTGGATTCGAATCAGAAAGAGATTTACAAATTGCTTCTCAAGCAATGACTCTAACCAACACGCTCAGTTTTAGCAATCGTCTAATTTTCGAACTTTCCGGAGGGGAAAGACAGAGAGTAATAATTGCCCGCGCTTTAGCCCAGAGGTCACAGGTAATGTTGCTCGATGAACCCACTGCGCATCTGGATATAGGATACCAGATAGAGATTTACGATCTCATCAAGAAATTGAATGTTGAAAAGAGACTAACTCTAATTATAGTAGCTCACGATTTGAATTTAGCCAGTGAGTACTGCGACCGTTTGATTCTGCTTGATACCGGCAGAATTTATAAAATGGGAAGCCCAAAGGAAGTAATAACCGAAGAGAATCTTTCCAGGGTCTACCAGAGCAAGGTTCTTGTGGAGGAGAATCCTGTTACTGGCGCGCCCCGGGTAACTTTGCTTAGTAAATTGATGTCCAGAAAGTACCGGGAGAAAAAATTAACCGCCAGAAGCAATAGAATATCTTGAAGCATAGGAATTTGAAAAATTCCTATGCGGATTAGGGGGTTTGGGGGAAACAATCTGGTTTCCCCCGAGGGGTGACAGCGGAAAAAATGCGACGGGCAGGAGCATTTTGGAGCGCCAGAGGGGCGAAGCCCCTATGGAAGTAACCCCGAAGGGGTTATCTTGAGGAGGTGTCACAAATTGGAAGAAAAAGGATTAATTCAGATTTACACGGGCGATGGAAAAGGTAAAACTACAGCGAGCATCGGTCAGGCAATAAGGACAAGGGGACATAAGTTTAAAGTATGCTTTGTCTACTTCTTTAAAAACCTCAAAGATTTCTCTTACGGCGAGGTGGAACTCCTGAAAGGACTGGGAATAGAAATTGTTAATTTTGTTCCCCAGCATCCACATTTCTATAAAAATATTCCGCCGGAAGGGGTAAGAGAAGAGTGCCTGAAAGCGCTAGAGTCCATCAAAGAAATATTTGAGAAGAACTATGATATGGTAATTTTAGACGAGATACTGATTACTTTACGAGATGGGTTTTTGAAAGAAGAAGAAATTTTGCAGCTTCTGGAGAAGAAGCCAGAATCCTTAGAAATTATTTTAACTGGAAGGGGAGCGACCAAGAAAATTATAGAGAAGGCAGATTTAGTAACCGAGATGAAGAAAATAAAACACCCCTTTCATCAAGGCGTAAAAGAAAGAAAAGGCATCGAATATTAGTTGGGAAAGGAAGTAGTGTAGGGCTTGTCCCTGTAAAGGTTTTGGTCGCGTAGGGGCTTTATGCCCGTAATGATTTTGGTCGCGTAGGGGCGACCCGCCGTGGTCGCCCGATAAGGAGGGGCTTTATGCCCGTCCCGATTTATCGGGACGCCCATAAAGGGCTACACTACACATTTTACAAGGAGGTAGTCTGAATGTTTTTAGGAAAGAAAAATTTGGTTTTAATTTCAACAGCCATTCTGCTTGCGTTTGGCCTTGCCTGGGGAGAAGAATCAGTCTATATGGGAGACTTAGGAGTCATCGTAATTACTCCCACCAGAGGTCCCAGAATGGTAAAAGATTTGCCCACTAATGTCAGTGTAATCACCAGGGAAGAAATCGCCGAAAGTGGCGCTCAAAATGTGGGAGAAGTCCTTAAGAACAGTTTGGGCGTGAAAATAAGGAGATATGGAACTTTGGGAGCTTCGTCCGAAATCGCGCTCCGTTGTTGTTCCGCATACCAGACTCTGGTAATGGTCGATGGTCGTTCTGTAAATAGTATCGCCGACGGGTTAGCTGACCTAAGCCAATTTTCCATAGACAATATTGAAAGAATAGAAGTTGTGCGCGGTCCTGCCTCAGCGCTTTATGGCGCCAATGCTCTTGGAGGAGTAGTCAATATCATTACCAGAGAGGCAAAGGAAGAGAAAGTTATAGCTGATGTAAATTTTGGCCTGGGAAGTTTTGGCACCCAGATAAGTCGGTTAAATTTTGCAACAAGGGATGCCAATATCAAAGCTTACTTTACAATGAGTAATAATACTTCCGATGGCTGGCGAAAAAATAGTGCGTATGACAACCATAACTTTACAGGGAGATTAGCATACGATGCCGGAAAAATCGGAAAATTTGAACTTAGAGGTGGATACCATAGAGGAAAACTGGGACTACCCGGTGTGAATTATAAAATAATAGACTGGATTACTGGGGAAAAGATTATTTTTGATGAAAGATACGCATCCGCCCCGAACCACAATCAGGAGGATGAGAAAGAATACGCCGTTTTAGAATACTCAAATGGAGGAGAAAATTCAAAATTGTTGCTCAGAGTCTACGGGAGTGACGACGAGAAAAGAGACCAGAATCCCGATCCTGATTGGCCGACAGATGACTTTTACGAAAATATTACCCGGGGAGTAGAGGTCCAGCTGGATACTCTATACCGGATAACACTCGGTATGGACGTTCACCAGGATAAATACAGACAGAGAAATGAAATCAATTCCCAGACCATAATTAGTGAAAAGACACTAAATGAATCTGTTTTTCTCCAGGAGACTCTCTCCTTGAAACCAGTCACGGCGATACTGGGAGCCCGTTATGACCACCATTCGGCGTATGGCGGCCAGATGAATCCGAGTCTTAGCTTAATCTATCAGCCCAGGGAATACCTAAAGATTTCGTTCAACCTGGCAAGAGGTTTTCGAGCGCCAACATTTTGTGACCTCTACTGGCCAGATTACTTAGGATATTTGGGGAATCCCGATTTGAAGCCAGAAAAGGCCTGGGCTTATGACCTTGGATTTGAACACCAATTAGGCAATCTCTTATTAAGCAGATTAACTCTATTCCGCACCAACATAGAGGATTTAATAGAATGGGCAATGGATCCATCTTTTATATGGATGCCTTCTAACGTAGCCAAAGCCTATAGCCAGGGCGTAGAGGTCGAGTTTATACATCAGATTATGCCCGGACTTTCTCAGAACATAAATTATACGTATCTCCATAGTGCAGGGAGAAAAGAAGGGGAAGATAAGTATGAAATTGCACCTTATAAGCCCCACAATCGAGTCAACTACAGGATTAATTATACTAACAATTTTGGTTTAAACATAAGTTTAATGACAGAATATATTAGTGAACAATGGAGCGCAAGAGGAGAGACGGGGGATAAATTACCAGACTACTTTTTACTTAATACAAGGATTGCTCAGAGAATCAGGAATCTGGAAGCGTATATTTCTCTCGATAACATTCTTGATAAGAAATACCAGACAGTTTTTGGTTATCCAATGCCCGGCAGAACGATTATGGCAGGAATCTCCTGGAAATTCGGCTCGTAAGTATCTAAATTATCCAATTTTTCACTTGACATTTAATAAAAAATTATTTATTCTTATATTATTATATTACAGGCATATCGCCAGTGACTGAAAGGAGCGTAACAACCGAGAGATTACTACATCATCCGGTAGAGAAACCCAATGAAAAAATTAGCACCTAAAAAAACAAAGACAAAAAGAATAAGTGCAAAAGAAATAAAGAAATTTAAAGAACAACTCATCCATTTAAAAGAAGAGTTGCTCAAATT
>DAOVHK010000107.1 GCA_030671905.1 Clostridia bacterium
AATTCTGGTGGCTGGCTATTATGGTTTCGATAATGGTGGCGATGAGTTGATTCTCTTCTCTTTGCTGAACGAATTTAAAAGGTTCAATAACAAAGTAGAAATTACTATCCTCTCCAGAAATCCATCCAAAACTGGCAGAAACTACAAAGTAAAAGCAATAAATCGCTGGAACTATCTAAGGGTAGCCCTTGCAATTTTTCGCACAGACCTATTTGTTTTTGGTGGAGGGGGGCTTTTGCAAGATCTTACCAGTAGCTGGAGTATCTATTATTATCTGGGATTGATTCTATTGGCTAAGCTATTTTTCAAGAAGGTTTTTCTTATCTCTCAGGGTGTGGGACCGATCAGAAGGATAATTAGTAGAAAGGTTACTGGAATAATTCTTGGGTTTGTGGATTTAATTACTGTTCGGGACGAATTGTCGAAATTTGAACTGGGAAAACTGAATGAGAACCTTTCAGTTTCTATTGTTCCTGACCCGCTGTTCAATTTGGACAGATTCGCATTCAGAAAAGAGGTAGCTATTAATGAGCAACCCACTATTGGAGTCTGTCTCCAGGGATGGGGAAAGGATGAGAGATTTAAACAGAAGGTTAGAGAGATATGTGATGAACTGGTAAGAAAGATTGAATCGAAGATTATCTTTATACCTTTCCATAAAGGGGAGGATTTGAAAATAAGTAAAGATATAATAGAAAACAGAACGAATGATTACCAATTATTTCTCTGGCAAGAGGTTGAAGACCTGTTTGAGTTTTATAATAAGATAGATTTAATACTGGGAATGCGGCTCCATTCAATCATTTTAGCGTGCCTTTTGGGGAAGCCTTTTGTGGTCATCTCTTTACCCAAAACTCATCCCCTCTACGACCCCAAAGTGGAAAGTTTTTTGGAGCTATTGGGTTATGAAGCAATAGATATGGCGGTTCCCGCTGTTGAAATAGCTGGAAAAGTACCCGAAATTTTGGCAAATCGCCAGAAATTCCTTGAACAACTTTCTTCCAGAGTAGCAAAATTGAGGGAAAGTTCCAGGAAAAATATAGAGATGATGCAGAGCTTATTGGAAAATGTTGCATGATTTTATCTATTTCTTGAAGGGATAATAAATTATTCCTGCTCACGTTGATAATCCTTTACAGACATGGTAATTTTTAGTATAATAATATAACAAAAGTTTGTATCCCGATTTTCAATCGGGAAATTTGTGCCTACAAGGGTATTTGTAGGTCCCGATGAATCGGGACAGAAATAAAACTGGTATCTTTAAAGAATAGGAGGAAAAGAAATGTTTAAGAAAAGGAAAATTTTGTGGAGTTTAGGATTAGGCTTATTTTTGCTATTTTCTTTAGTAATAATTAATAGTAAAACTATTCAAGGTGTGGTAGGAAAGGGAGGCGAGATCTATGGGCAGATAAAATTGTTGAGCGAAGTGTTCACATTGGTCAGGGATAACTATGTGGAGCCTGTAGATGCTGAGGAATTGATTTATGGCGCTTGCGAAGGGATAGTGAGTAAATTAGACCATTTCTCTCAATTTATGGACCCTCCGGCTCATAAAATGATGAAATCTGAAACCGAGGGAAAGTTCGGAGGATTAGGCATAAGGATTGCTATCCGGGAAGGAAGGTTGACTGTGGCTACTCCCCTTCCCAGGACACCAGCCTATGAATTAGGTATTTTGCCCGGGGATAAGATAATGAAAATCGAAGGTGAGGATACCAAAGATATTACACTTTCTGAGGCAGTTAAGATTCTGCGGGGAAAGCCGGGGACAAAAGTTACCATCTCCATTTTTCGAGAGGGAGAAAAAGATTTAATAGACTTTACTATAACCAGAGCAATAATAAAGATAGAAAGCGTTCCCGATGCTAAGATGCTTACTGATAAGATAGGTTATATCGAATTGACAGAATTCTCCAAGGATACACCTAATGAGTTTGATAAGGTTTGGAAAAAGTTGAAGAAGAAAGGAATGAAGAGTTTAATTCTCGATTTGAGGTATAATCCCGGAGGACTATTAGTTACTGCCGTGGAGATTTGTAGGAATTTTATCGGTGACAGAAAATTAATTGTTTATACTCAGGGCCGTAGTGAGGAGCAGGTAATTAAGTTTTTTGCTGAAAAGAAAGCTAAACATGAGAAGCTACCGTTGGTAATTTTAGTGAATAGGGGTTCGGCTTCGGGTTCAGAGATTGTAGCAGGATGTGTTCAGGATTGGAAGAGAGGCATTATTTTGGGAGAGAAGACGTTCGGCAAGGCTTCTGTGCAGAGTTTGATGCCTTTATCGGATGGCTCTGGTTTGAGATTGACTACTGCTAAGTATTATACCCCCAATGGGCGTTTAATCCACGATATCGGAATCATTCCGGATATCGTTGTGGAAGTCACTCTGGAGACTATGGCAAAGCTTATGACGCAGAGAGAGAAAATATACGGTTTGCCCAAGGAAGTCAAAAAAGAGAAAGAAAAAGAAAAGATAAAAGATCCACAAATTGAACGGGCAAAGGAAATCTTATTGGCCCAGGAGAGATTCTCTGAAATAGAGAGAGGGGTCGAAGAAATATTGGAAGGAGTAGAAGAAGGTGCCCAGAAAGAAAAAGAAAAGTAAGAAGGTGCCCAGAAAGAAAAAGAAAAGCAAAAAGATAGCCGTATTTATAATTATAACTCTCGCTCTGGCTGGCGCACTCTACTACTATTTTGAAATTAGACCTGTTGACTATACAAATTTCTCTCAACAGATCGACGCAGTAGTTAATGAAGAACTGGTAAAATTAGGAGTTACTTCTAAAGATTTAATAAAAATTTATAGAGAAGAAAAGAAGAAAGACAATGTTTCCTGGGTCTCGGTGACTAAGGAGGTTCAAGTTTCCCGGGAAATCGATATGGAAGGCTACCAAAAATCGCTTGCCGATTCCCTGAGGCAGATAAGAGCTGAGCTTTATGAGGCAAAACTAAGCGATAAAGGGGATTTGCTGAGTATGAAAATTGGAAAGCGTTCATTAGTGATGCAAAATCTCCTTCTCCGTTACCCTTTGGCTAAGTATAGAGTCAGCATTGTAATTGATGACCTCGGCCAACGGAAAGACCTGGTAAAGAATTTCCTGCGTCTGGATATACCATTGAACTTCGCCATTCTTCCTCAACTTCCATATTCTACTCTCCTTGCCAGGGAACTTAAGAATTCAGGGCATGAGACAATTCTCCACCTACCTATGGAGCCTGAGGGCTATCCTGAGACCGATCCCGGTTTGGGAGCATTATTCGTCTCCATGGGCTCTTCTCAAATAGAAAGTACTATCCTGAGACACCTTAAGACTGTTCCTGGAGTTTCTGGCGTCAGTAACCATGAGGGTTCTCGCTTCACAGCTAATCGTGAAAAGATGGTAGAAGCTCTGAGTGTTCTGAAAAGAGAAGGGCTCTTCTTTTTCGATTCCAAGACTTCTCGGCACTCAGTGGGCGAAGAGGTGGCCCAGGAATTAGGAATACCGGCGCTTTCTAACCAGGTTTTTTTGGATACAAAGGACGAATACAAGGCTATTTGTCGGCAACTGGAGAAATTACGCCGAAGAGCTCTCAAGTCTGGCACAGGGGTAGCTATTGGTCATGTCCAGAGGAAATTTACTTCTGATGCCTTAGCAGAGTACATTCCCAAATTCAAAGAAGACGGAATTGAATTTGTGAGTCTATCGGAATTATTGAAGTAGAGAAATGTGAAAAGGTGCCTGTCACCTTTTTGTCTATCACCTTTTTGAGGGAGAACTTATGTTAGTTTTGGGTATTGAGACTTCCTGTGATGAGACGGCTGCCAGTGTGGTGGAAGATGGTCGAAGGATGTTGTCCAATGTGGTCTCTTCCCAGATTGATATCCACAGGAAATATGGGGGAGTTGTTCCTGAACTTGCTTCTCGTAAACATCTGGAGACAATCAATTTCGTTATAGAACAAGCACTTTCCCAAGCAGGATGCTCTTTTAAGGAGTTAGACGGCATTGCGGTTACCAATGGACCTGGCTTGGTGGCATCACTATTGATTGGTTTGGCTAATGCTAAGGCTATAGCCTATGCTTTTGAGTTGCCCTTGATTGGGGTTAATCATATAGAAGGACATATTTTTTCTAATTTTTTAAAGCATCCCAAAAATAAATTTAAAACTGAGAAGCTCCTGCCTCCTTTTATTGCCCTGGTTGTATCCGGGGGCCATTCTGATTTAGTCTTTGTGGAGGATTACGGAAAATATGAATTGTTGGGACGCACCAGGGACGACGCTGTGGGAGAATCTTTTGATAAGGTTGCCAAGCTTCTCCATCTGGGCTACCCCGGTGGGCCAATAATTGATGAAATTTCCCGAAAAGGAAACGCTGAAGCTATTAAATTTCCTCTGGCTCACATGAAAGACGACTCTTTAGATTTCAGTTTTAGCGGACTTAAGACTGCTGTGGTAAATTTTGTCAAAAATCATAAATTGCCAACAGAGTCCCAATCAATTGCCGATATTGCTGTTTGCTTCCAGCGAGCTGCCATTAAGGCGCTGGTGGAAAATACTTTTTGTGCGATAGAAGAGAAAAAGACCAAGAAACTCGTTTTGGGAGGAGGAGTGGCTTCAAATTCTCACCTGCGTGATGTTTTCAAAAATCGGGCAGAAAAAAACGGAATAGAACTCTACTATCCCCCACCAGCATTGTGTACGGATAATGCAGTAATGATTGGTTGTGTGGGATATTATAAGATGGATTATAGTGTGGTTAGGCCATTTAAGTCTCTTGAGGCTGAAGCCAATTTAGAACTTGAGTCATGGAATTGAGATGAGAAAAAAATTAATCTTCGGCATTCTGTTGTTATTATTTGGAATAATAATATTCTCTTCGGCTGATCGAACTTATGTATATGCAGAAGAAATTGAGTCACCATATCCGGAGACAGAGGGACGAGAGGTGTCTCCCCGAGAGGAAGGACCAACGAGAAGAGAGTCTGAAAAGACTTCTTTCGATATGTATGGGAGCTTTGGAACCGTAATATTGACTGACATCGAAACAGGAGACCAGAAAAGCTACAATAAGTTGTCTTTAC
>DAOVHK010000070.1 GCA_030671905.1 Clostridia bacterium
AAATTTTATTTTACGCCCTTTTTCTCCTTTCCTCTAGAGCCAAAAACTCCTAGTGACACGGCTACTACAATGGAAAGCTCTTGTGCAATTAAATCTTAAGTTTGAAAAGTTTTATAGCATTCTCGCCTAGAACATTTGCCAGATCCTTATCACTAAGGTTCATAGATTTATACTGGAAGATTTCCACTCCTGTGTTTTCCGGGAGATCAGTTCCTAAAAGCATTCTCTCGGAGCCAATGTCGCCTACCAACCAGATTTTTTCATTGATAGAAATCCAAGAACCCTCTAAATAAACATTCTTGCAAAGTTTTGCCACAATGTAAGCCTCTGTTGAATAAACATGTCCCATGCCACAATGGTAAACCACTATCGGCAAATCCGAATATGCCTGTGCCATGGGTATGACATGCGATGGCAGAGCAAATGGAATTCCCGCTCCTGTATGAATCAATACCGGAACCTTATGCCTTTTTGCTGCTTCAAAGACCTTCTTTGCATCGGCAGCCAGAGGATTTATCGCATGACCAATAGTATGTAATTTTATCCCCACGAAACCTTCATCTTTTATAAGTCTATCAACTTCCGCATTATATTCTTTTTCGTCCTGATGGGGATTGAGACTTACAACTCCAAAAATCTTCTTGGGATACTTCTTCATAAGTTTGGCTATATCGTTATGTGTTTTCTTAACATCAGGGCAGCCTGGATAAGGTTGCACAAATCCAGCATCAATTTTGTTCTTTTCTATGGTGCCCATCAGCGCTTCTTCAGGAGTGTCTAAATCAAAGACATTGCAATGTCCCAAATGCAAATGAATATCTACTATTTTCATTATTTTCCTCTCCTTTTTTGCACGGTTAAAACCGTGACTGCAAATCCTCACTTGTTGTAGGCACAGATTCAATCTGTGCTGCACGGTTAAAACCGTGCCTACAATTGCTTAGCGTATCACTGCTATAGGCATCACCTCCAAAATCCTATAAAAAATTTAAAATTGCTGAATTTACTTCGGGATATCTCTAAATTTCTGCCAGGATGCCCTAAAGGTGTGAAATGCTGCCTAGGTCGCACAGTAAAACTCCGGTCAAGGAAATTAATTACTGCTTTAAGGATGGTAAACTCATTACCAAGAGTTGTGAGATGAATTAAGAAATGCTTACAATTAGATAAAAACTGAAATGATTTTACTAAAGCGTATCTCCCTTGTCAAGCACAAAATTGATTGAATAGGAATATAGCCAAGACTCCTTCGCTCTCCAGCCCTAAAGAGCAAAGTGTTCAGGTTTTTCTATATCTTTTCACTATTATTCCAGGTAGCACGGCATAAAACATTGCTGCCTGGACAAGCTGTTCGACCTTCACTTGCTCATCAGCCGAGTGAGCAAATCTCTCTTCTCCTGGCCCAAAAACTATGGTAGGTATCCCTTTTTCACCCATAGTGTAACTTCCATTGCTGCAGAATGGCCAGAGAAAAATTTTAGGATTCCTCTTAAAAAGAACTTTATAAGTCTCCACACAAGAGATGACTAAAGGGTGTTCCCGCGGTAATTCCCAGGCAGTAAAGAACTTTTGCAAAATTTCCAATTTTCCGCCCTTTCCCATAAGAGCTCTCAATTCACGTTTTACACTCTGTTCGCTCTCCTTTGTATTTGTCCTCCTGTCAAGGTAGATAGTACAATTATCAGGAATGGCATTTAAGGAAGCCTTCTCGCAGTCAATCTTGGTAACGGTTATGGTTCCTTTCCCTAAAGGAGGAGCAGAGGGAAGTCTATTGTTCAATCTTTCTATCTTCTGAATTAATGGAGCCATTCTGTAGATGGCATTTATCCCTCTCCAGGGAGTCCCTGCATGTGCCGATTTGCCTCTCATAGAGATTTTCAGTCCAACCTTTCCTTTGTGTCCACGAATAATATTGAGACTGCTCGGTTCTGCAAGAACAACAAAATGTGGTTTAAGTCTATTTTCCTCTATTAGATATTCGATGCCTTTACCCCCAGCCGATTCCTCTTCCACGCTGCAAGCAACATAGAGTGTATAATCTCCTTTTAAACCGAGAGCTGCCATTAATTTGCCGCCATATACGGCTGAAGCGACTCCTGCTTTATCATCACACGCTCCCCTTCCATAAATAGTTCCACTTTTATATTCCGCTCCGAAAGGGTCATGCTTCCAGTTTTTTCTATCGCCAATATCCACAGTATCCATATGGGCATCGTATAGTATCCTGACTTTCCCCGAACCGATTCGTCCTATCACATTTCCAATGCCATCAGTGAACACTTCATCAAATCCAGCCTTTTCCATTTCTTCCTTTACTCGAAGAGCAACCTTCTCCTCTTGACCAGAAAGGCTGGGAATTCTCACTATATCTCTCAAAAAATTAACCAAACTTTTCTGGTTATCTTTTGCTACCTGTTTTAATCTTTTTACTTCCAATTGATGCCTCCAATCGAACCTCTCCATTCACGCGGAGCTTTGCTCCGCTACTCCTCTTTTTTTAGAGGGGCAATGAGTGAACGACAGGCCCGGAAAAATATCACCGTATCTACAAGAAGAGCAATAAACTGAACGCCCAAATCGATCCATCTCTTTGCTGTCTCGACATCATCTACATATATCCCCAGGGAAAGACCTGCCTTTCTCACCTTTCCCACCACCTGTTTAATCTTTTCCGTAACCTTGGGATGGTCTATCTCACCAGGAACTCCCAGCGACTGAGAGAGGTCATAAGGTCCGACAAATATGGTATCCAGACCCTTAACCAGCAATATATCGTCGAGATTTTCTACTCCTTTCTTTCCCTCAATCTGGACAATCAAAAGAGTTTTTCTATTCGCCTGTTTAAGGTACTTCTCCTTGGGGAGGTGAGAATAGTCAGCGGCACGAGCAAATACGTCCATTCCCCTTTCACCTAAAGGAGAAAATTTGGATAGAAATACCACCTCTTCTGCTTGTTTTCTGGTGTCCACGTGGGGAACTAAAACTCCGCTTGCTCCTGCATCTAGCGGTCCTGAAATTGCAGATTCCGATATCTCGGGAACCCTGACTATGGAATCGATACCTCTAATTTCTGCCATTCTTATCAAATCTTCCACGCTCTCAATAGAGAGTGCGCTATGCTCCATATCCAAAATGGCAAAATCGAATCCAGCAAGGCCTACTATTTCCACCATTGCCGGATCACGAGACTTTATAAAAGGACCGACAACAAATTCTCCTCTGTTCATCTTCTCTTTAATCGGCAAAGTGTTCATAGGTCTTCCCCTTTAATTTCTATCGGGTCTCCCACCTTGATTTTTCCTCCCGAGATTACCTTTGCAAATAGACCTTCTTTGGGCATAATGCAATTGCCTATTAACTTTCTTATTTCACATTTAGCGTGGCACTCTTTGCCCCGTTGGGTAATTTCGATTACCGCCCGACTTCCCAACTTCAGCTTTGTTCCAATCCGCAAGCTATTAAGGTCAAAACCTCCAATGGTAATATTCTCTGCAAAATCTCCTGGACCAATCTTGAACTTCACGCTTTTACAGCGTTCGAGCTTTGCTAATCGAGTAATGAACTTTCTAATATTTTCTATTCCTAAAAGACTCACCTGCCGATGTGATAAACCGGCATGGGCATCTCCCATCAATCCCCAATTTCTCCTCAAGGTCGCCTCTCCTACAGGCTTTTTAACAGTGCCTTTCTTATCACTTCTATTTATGGAAACGATCTTAATTCTTCTCATTTAATTTCTACTTTCCCCGCACGAGACAACATCGAACATACTGAAGACAGAGCTCGCAAATCTTTTCCAATTCTTCAATTTTGTAAGGAGATATTTTTTGGAACTCGGGATCCATTGTTTCCCGGTTGGAAAAGTTCTGCAAAGAATATTTCTTTGCTCCTTCTATTTCTCGTGCGATTTCCAGGATGTCTTCCTTGCTGTGGAGACTGGGAACCACTGTAGTTCTGAATTCGTAATCGACTCCAGAATGGATTATTAAGTTGACACTTTCTCTAACTTTTTCAAATAATTCCTTACTCTTTATCCTTGTCGATTTCTCATAGGCATTAAAATTTAAAGGCGCTTTAATGTCCATAGCTACATAACTGACCAGCCCCATATCTATCACTCTCTGCAACATTTCTGGGAAAGCACCATTGGTATCAAGTTTTATTTCCATTCCTAAATTGCGAATTTTTTCCAGAAATTCCGGTAAATCTTCAAAAAAACAGGGTTCTCCACCGGTAAGACATATTCCATCAATCCAGTTTCGATGGTTTATTAAAAAATTGGAGATTACTTCGAAGGGGATTGTCTCATACTGGTTGGGATTCAGGACCAGTCCTGCGTTTTGACAGTAGGGACACCTGAAATTACAATAGGGCGTATATAGAGTGGAAACGATCTTTCCATCCCAATCAAGTAGCGAAGTTTCAATCATTCCCTTTATCAAAATTTTCATCACAATTCTCTACAATTATATTATATAAAGGATTGTTAGGGAATTTCCAACAATCTTTTAACCGCCTCTTCGAAAGTGGCTTTGGATCGGTAACCAACATACTTCTTTTTGATATCGGCCTTTCTGTCGATAACAAAAGTGGTGGGAATTCCTCTAATTCCTCCGTAATCTTGGGTAACGTTAACATTACCCAGGACTATAGGGTAATTAATTTTGTAATTTTTCGAAAATTGTTTAACCGTGCGACTATCTCCTTTGTCCAGACTCACCCCGATGATAAGTAAACCTTCGTCTTTATATTTCTCATAGAGTTCTACAAAATCTGGAATTTCCTTGCGACAGGGAGGACACCAGGTAGCCCAAAAATTGAGCATAATTACTCTCCCCTTAAAGTCTGAAAGAGTTAAACTATTTCCTTCAAGGTCTGGAAGAGTGAAATCTGGGGCATCTCCCCATTCTTTCTCAGTTATTAAGACCTCTTCCATTTCTCCTATTTCTTCTATTCCCGTTTCAACCCCACAGCCTGAAGCCCAGATAACCAAAAGAACTAAAATTATCAGACCTTTTTGCAATGCTTTTTTCATTTTTCCCCCATCCTTTCAGTAAAGCCTCTGGACTCCTTGCGAAAGCAAGGTTGATTACTTCCCTTTCGGGAGGACTCCATATCTTTCCACGTTAAAAAATTCTTACGCGATGAGCAAATTATCTTTTAGTCTTATCCTCCCATTTTCCAACATATTGCCCGGCAGCAAAACCGGCAGTTGCCCCCTCGCCACAGGCAGTCACTACCTGCCTCAACAACTTTTTCCGCACATCTCCGCAAGCATATATCCCTTTAACTGAAGTCTCCATATTTTCGTCTGTAATAATAAATCCTTCCTCGTCCATCTCCACAACACCTTTCAGGAACCCGGTGTTAGGGATGGCACCTATGGAGACGAATATGCCTTTTGCTTCTAATGTCAAATCTTTTCCTGTCTCCAGATTTCTTACCTTAACACCCTCCACTTCAGTTTCTCCAAGAATTTCAGTCACTACTGACTTCCAGAGAAATTCCAATTTGGAATTGGAAACCGCCCTCTCCTCGATAATTTTGCTTGCCCTGAGTTCGTCCCGACGATGAATTAAAGTGACTTTTTCTGCAAACTTAGATAGAAACAGTGCTTCTTCTACTGCGGCATCTCCGCCGCCTACTACAACAACTTTCCGATTTTTAAACAAAGGGCCATCACAAGTAGCGCAATAGGATACACCTCGACCAATCAATCTCTCTTCTCCCGGGACTTCCAATTTCCTTGGTCTGGTCCCTGTAGCCACAATTAAAGCTACGCTTTTATACTCTTCTTCCTTTGTGTTAACTACTTTCTCTATTTTCCTTTTGGACCGCTCATCTTCTGAAGACGCACTGACCTTTACCACTTCTCCACTTTTAATCTCCAGTCCATATTTCTCAGCCTGCTTCCTGGTCCTCTCCATCAATTCAGGTCCGCCAATCCCTTCAGGAAACCCAGGATAGTTCTCTATTGTCCAAGCGAGGGCTGCTTGACCTCCAGGAGCAATCTTTTCCAAAAGTAAAGTCTTCAGCCTCGCGCGAGCTGTATAGAGACCGGCAGTCAAACCTGCCGGTCCACCGCCGATAATAACAATATCATACTCACTCATCCAGAATTTCTCCAATTTTGGCTTCTAATGCTTCCTTGGGCATAGCCCCGGCAGTCTGGCCGAGCACTTTTCCATTCTTGAAAATTACGAAAGTGGGAATGCTTTGAATCCCATATTTTGCACTGATGAGAGGATTTTCGTCTACGTTAAGTTTTCCCACTTTCAGGCGACCTGCGTACTTCCGGGAAATCTCTTCGATAGCCGGGGCAACCATTAAACAGGGTGTGCACCATTCAGCCCAAAAATCTACCAGGACAGGCATTTCTGAATTTAGAACTTCCTCCTCGAAATTTCCATCGTTTAGAACAGTTTCCATTTCTCCCCCTTATGTGAATCACATTATGAACTGGAATTTGCCGGTTAAAATCAGAATTCCAAATAGAATCAGCAGTCCTCCGGTTACTACTGATATTAGCCTTGAGTATTTCTTTATCTTCCTGAATCCCCTAATAAAAAGGTTAACAGCCAGCCCCGAGACGAGAAAAGGAATGCCCAATCCCAGAGAGTAGGAACCCAAAAGAAAGACCCCTTCCCTGACAGTCTCCTGAGTGGCGGCATAAGTAAGTATTGTTCCCAAAACAGGACCAACACAGGGAGTCCAGCCCAGAGCAAAAACTATTCCCACAATAAAAGAACCTAAAATATTCGTGGGTTTCATCTTTAAATGAATTTTTCTTTCATACCCCAAAAAACTTATGTTAAATAACCCGGAAATATACAAACCAAACACGATGACCAAAACTCCACCGACAATTCTCAAAATATTCAAGTACGAGAGCACAAATTTTCCAAAATAGGAAGCAGAAGCACCAAGCAAGATGAAAACTAAAGAGAAACCAAGAATGAATAGAACCATTTCTAAAAAAATTCTCTTGGTCATCTTACTTTTCTCTTCTTCACTACTAACTAAATCATCGATAGACACCCCGGTAATAAAAGAGATGTAAGCAGGTATCAGTGGTAAGATGCAGGGAGAAAGAAACGTCAAAAGTCCGGCAAAAAAGGCCATAACCAGTGAAACTTGTTGAGTCACAATGTCTCCTCGACTACAAATTCTGTTCTTTCTCTCTTCCCAATTTCCCAAGCATTATTAGTGCTAAAATGGCAAGAATTATACCTATAAATTGAGAAGTGGAGAAGAGCCAGATATGACCCCGGGGGTCGCCCCGGAAGATTTCAATTATAGAACGGCTCAATCCGTAGAGAAGAACATAGAGCCAGAATAATTGACCATCAAATTTTTTATAAGGCCTTAAGATGAGTAGAATGGCAAAAATGATAAATAGATTTAACGAGGAGAATAGTTGTATTGGAATTAGAGATTGGCCCAGAGAACCAGCCGGGCTCTCTGGCGGAAAGGAAACCCCCAGCCAGGAATCAGTAGGACGACCGTAACAACAACCATTTAGGAAGCAACCTATTCTACTTATGGTATGGGCGATAACAATTCCTGGAACAAAGATATCC
>DAOVHK010000001.1 GCA_030671905.1 Clostridia bacterium
AATATCATCCTCGTGCCTGAGAAGAGAGAAAGATGAGAGAGAATGTAAAGATTCTCATGGAAGAGACAGGTTGTGATGAGGGGCAGGCAGAACTGGCTCTCCATTCAACGGGAAATAACTTAGAAAAAGCTATAAAATCGATAGATCAACTTCTTAGATACATCATAGTAATTAAAGGAAAGTTTATATGTGACCAGACCAATGTTTATGGTCAGTTTATAGTTATTAGCCATCTCCATCAGAAGAGGATTGTTCGCTTGGGTGCAGTAGCCACATACGATCCCGTAATTTATGAGGGAGATATCAATTGTAAATGGCGCGACTTCGAAAAGAGGCTCTATGCAGATCGTCTCAGCGAGGGTTGTGTACACGAGTTAATTCAGAAGCTGGAGCAGAATTTGAACTGGGAGATTACAAGCGAGCACAGAAAGTCTTTCTTCCAGAATCTGAAAGATAGAAATTATGAAGAGACAACCGGTATCCTTCGATCAATCATCAGTAAATCTTTAGAGGACCCTCAGCTTAAAGTAGAAATGGATGTCGAGGAACTTAATTTGAGCCAATTTAAGTTTCCTCAAGAGTCAACCATTTCCTCTGAGGGAGAAGTTAAACCCTCTTTGAGTAAGGCTGGAGAAACGGTTAATAGAAAAGAGGGCACAATTGTTTTAAACACGGAGTTGGTTACTGATGCCTCTTCTTCATCAGTAGAGATTGAGAAACTAAGAAAAAACGACTTAATTTTAGTAAAAATTTTAGATTCACGGGATATTGCTCAATATCTTTCCCGTCTTTTAGGTGGATGCAAAGGCGAGGAGGTAATTCCCCTATCCACAATAGTGGAAGAAGTAAGGGAAGAAGGAGAGCAATGGGTAGTTAGGACAAGGTTTAGCCCAGGCATATTAGGTGAGGCTGTTGTGGAAAAGAGAGCAACAGTCAAAAGGATAAGGCCTCAGAAGTTCACAATAGAAAAGAAGAGATTCCATCTGGGAATTTTGGGACTGACTTTAATTCTGGGAATAATAATAATCTTGTATATTTTAATGCGTCGGTGAGATAAGCCCCGTTAGAAAACTTTGCCACTTTTACTCCGTGTGGGAGATTTGTTTCTAACGGGTTTGAGGAGAAATTTTAACTTTGTATTCTAACGGGGTAAATTTAAGGAGGAAGAATGGCGATAGTAACTATGAAACAGTTGTTGGAAGCAGGAGTCCACTTTGGACATCAGACCAAAAGGTGGAATCCCAAAATGGCTCAGTATATCTTCGGTGCTCGTAACAACATCCACATTATCGATTTGCAAAAGACATTGGCGAAGATAAAAGAGGCTTATAGGTTCGTTCGCAACATTGTAGCCAACAATCAGACAGTGCTCTTTGTGGGAACCAAGCGTCAGGCTCAAGAAATCATAAAAGAAGAAGCAGAAAGGTGTGGGATGTTTTATGTTAATCAGCGATGGTGGGGAGGGATGCTGACCAATTTCTCCACCATTCGCCAGAGCGTGGAGCGACTGAAGAAACTGGAGCAACTTCAGCAAGAATCAAAGTCTACTACTTTCACCAAGAAGGAATTAGCTAAGATAGAGAAAGAAAAATTGAAGCTGGTAAAGGGACTATCAGGGATTAGAGATATGGAGGACTTGCCGGGAGCGATCTTTGTTATCGATCTACCTCAAGAGGCAATTGCCGTCTCCGAAGCAATTAAATTGGAGATTCCGATTGTCGCCTTGGTGGACACAAATTGTGACCCTGAGAGAATAACTTATGTAGTTCCCGGCAACGATGATGCTATCAGGTCAATTAAATTAATTACTCACCTAGTCGCTGAGGCGGTGGTTGAAGGTAAAGAGTTAAGAGAGAAAGAAGAAGTAAAAGAAGAACTTCCTCAAGAAGAAATAAAAGAAGAAGTCAAAGAAGAAAAAAATATAGACTTCGAGAAAGAAGGAAAAATAAATGCAGATAAGCAAGGACTTAATTCGGGAACTTCGGAATAAGACGGGTGCGGGAGTAATGGATTGTAAACAGGCGTTATTAGAGGCTGGTGGAGATATTCAAAAGGCTCAGGATGTTTTGAGAGAGAAAGGGAGTGTCGTAGCGATCAAACGTTCTGCCAGAGAGACACAGGAAGGATTAGTCTCTTCTTATGTTCATAGCGGGAATAAATTGGGCGTTCTGTTAGAGATAAACTGCGAGACCGATTTCGTTGCCAAAACGAGCGAGTTTTCTCAATTGGCAAAGGAATTGGCAATGCAAATAGCAGCCATGGACCCTCTGTGGATTAAACCTGAAGATGTACCTAAAGAAGTTATTGAAAAGGAAAAAGAGATATATAAGAAACAAGTACAGGAATCGGGGAAGCCAGAAAAAGTCACAGAGAAGATTGCTCAAGGTAGACTGGAAAAATATTTCACTCAAGTCTGTCTTCTGGAACAACCGTACATTAAGGATCCTAAACTTAAGGTCAAAGACCTCATAACAGAATCGATCACCAAACTGGGAGAGAATATTAGAGTGGGTCGGTTCACTCGTTTAAAGGTAGGTGAGGAATAGAAAGCCGGAGTCCTCCCGAAAGGGAGGAAAAAGATAAGGGGGAGGAGGAAAATGGCAAAGGTCAAATATAAGCGAGTTGTTTTGAAAATGAGTGGGGAAGTTCTAATGGGCACTCACAGATATGGAATCGATCCCCAAATGCTCAAATTCTTTGCTGGAGAAATAAAAAAGGCTTACTCTCTGGGTGTGCAACTTGCCGTGGTAGTGGGTGGAGGAAATATATGGAGAGGGATTTCTCTTTTTGCCCAGGAGATTGACAGAGTTACAGCCGATTATATGGGAATGTTGGCAACAATAATTAATGGGCTGGCTCTTCAAGACTCGTTAGAAGAGCTGGGAATTCCCACCAGAGTCCAGACTGCCATAGAGATAGCCAAACTTGCCGAGCCGTTTATTCGCCGCAGAGCAATCCGCCACCTAGAAAAGAAAAGGATAGTTGTCTTTGCCGGAGGAACAGGAAACCCTTACTTTACAACTGATCCAGCTGCAGCGTTACGAGCAGTAGAAATTGCTGCGGAAATAATTATGAAGGCGACGAAAGTTGATGGTGTTTATGATAAGGATCCCGCAAAGTATAAGAAAGCCAAGAAGTTCAGTAGTCTCACCTTTATGGAAGCAATAAATCGTCGATTGAAGGTTGTGGATGCAACGGCGCTTTCCCTTTGCTGGGAGAATAAAATACCCATTATGGTATTCAATATAAACAAAGCTGGGCAGATTAAAAAAGCGGTCTGTGGAGAAAAGGTGGGTACAATAATCAAGTGAAGAGGAGAGAATAGAGCGTATGGCAAAGAACATTTATGATAAGGTTAAACTGCAAATGGAAAAAGCAATTGAGGATTTGAAACACGAATTCACGACTATTCGTACTGGTCGCGCCTCCACCACTCTGTTGGAAGGTATTCGAGTTGCCTATTATGGAACCCAGGTCCCCATCAGTCAAGTCGCCAACGTTGTTATCCCAGAGGCAAGATTAATCGAGATAAAACCCTGGGATAAAAGCGTCCTTCCAGAGATAGAAAAGGCAATTTTAAAGTCCGATTTGGGATTGAGCCCCCTCAACGATGGGAAAATTATCCGGCTCAAAATACCCACATTAACTGAAGAACGCCGAAGAGAGCTTGTAAAGAGAGTCGGAAAGATTACTGAGGACCACAAGGTGGAACTGCGGAACATTAGAAGGCAGGCCAAAGATGAGTTGAAGGAGTTGGAAACAAAAAGGGTGATTTCTGAAGACGAGAAGTTTAAATCCACAGAAAAAATTAGTCAGGCAACAAACGAATATATTGAAAAGATTGATGAAACTCTCAGGCATAAAGAGAAAGAGATAATGGAAGTATAATAGATAGATTTCAAATTTCAGATTTCAGATGGTAAAAATAGAATAAAAATGGGAAGAAGCAGTTGGATAATTACAAAGAACTTCTTAATCTAATTGATAGAAAGAGACTTCCTCAGCATATAGCAATCATTATGGACGGTAATGGTCGTTGGGCGAAAAAACATAACCGTAGACGAATTGTTGGTCACCTGGAAGGCACAAAGGCGATAAGGAAAATTGTAGAATTCTGTAGTGAAACAGGGATTAAAATACTTACACTTTTTGCTTTTTCCACAGAGAACTGGGACAGGCCCAAAAGAGAAGTTTATGCTCTGATGAATCTGCTGTCCAGATTCTTAAGGCAGGAAATAAATAATTTCCAAAAGAATAACATTAAGATTTTTGCCTCTGGACAGATAGAGAGGTTGCCCACTAAGGTACGTATTGAATTATCCAAGACGATAGATGCCACCAAGGAAAATAGAGGACTGATTCTGAATTTAGCTCTGAGTTATGGTGGACGGGAAGAGATAGTTCATGCCTGCAGGGAAATTGCTAGACAGGTTTCTAATAGAAGAAAAAAAGTAGAAGATATTAATGAAGAGTTTTTTAATAACTATCTTTATACCACTGGCCTACCTGATCCCGACCTGTTGATTCGTACCAGTGGCGAATTCAGGATAAGCAACTTTCTCCTCTGGCAAATTGCTTATTCTGAAATTTACGTTACCCCGGTTCTCTGGCCAGATTTCAACCGCCAGGAACTACTTTTGGCACTCATAGATTATCAGAGGAGGGAGCGTCGTTTCGGTAGGGTAAAAAACGGATAAGAGAGATAATGGAGCGAATAAAGACACCATTAGTTGTTATTCCTATATTGCTGTTGATAATACATTGGGGGGTTATCCCCTTTTTTCTTTTAGTTCTTGCTGGAGTTATTGTAAGTCTTCTCGAATTTTATCATTTGATGGAGAGGAGAAATTACAATCCCCAGAAGTTCCTGGGAGTGCTGGGAGGGTTTTTTCTTTGTCTCAGCTTTTTTCTCTTTCAGGGAAAGTTATCTGGCGGACTGGGAGGATTCGTTGTTACTATATTTCTGTTTCTAATCTTAATTGACGTAATTTTGAAGAAAGAAATCAAATTCGGTGTCTCTTCTGTTTCAGTAACTTTCCTGGGAATATTTTATATCTCTTGGCTGTTGAGCCATTTAGTTCTTCTTCGCGACCTTCGCCCTCATGGAAAAGGGCTGATATATCTTCTATTTATAACTACTTGGTGTGTGGATACTGGCGCATATTGGGTAGGAACAAAGTTTGGACGGCATAAGTTGAGCCGTCTCATCAGTCCCAATAAAACCTGGGAGGGAGCCATTTCTGGTTTGCTGACAGGGATTGGTGTAGTTTTTGGTTGCCGAGCATTATTGGGATTGCAATTTTTCACCCGCCTCAATTTAGACCTCAATTTTATTACTCCTATAGGATGTCTGGTCACCGGGCTTCTCTTGGGAATTGGTGGACAGGTGGGAGACTTAGCTGAATCGCTGTTCAAGAGAAATGCCGGGGTGAAAGATTCAGGTAACCTCTTTCCTGGTGGACATGGAGGAATGTTGGACAAAGTAGATAGCCTGATGTTCAATGCCCCCCTACTATATTACTATATCCAGTTATTTTTGCGCTGAAAAGGAGATATCTTGAAAAAGATTGCAATTCTGGGCTCGACTGGGTCCATAGGGGTTAATACATTAAATGTAGTGAGGAAACTGGGTAAAGGTTATAAAATTACAGGAATCTCTGCCCAGAAGAACGTAAACTTACTAATAAAACAGATAATTGAATTTAGACCAACAATTGTAGCGCTGGGTGATGAAGGGGCGGCTCAAGAATTGAAAAAGAGACTGCGTCGTTTCCGTCCTCTTCCCAGGATTTATGAGGGGACTTCTGGATTAATTGAGTTTGCCCGGAATCCTGTTTCCGATTTTCTGGTTTCCGCTTTGGTTGGTGCAGCCGGACTGTTACCTACCTTGGCAGCGATTGAAACGGGTAAAGATATTGCCTTAGCTAATAAAGAAATACTGGTGATGGCAGGTGACTTGATTATTAAGACTGCCAAGAAGAGAAGAATTAAAATTTTACCTCTGGACAGTGAGCATAGCGCTATATTTCAGTGTCTGAGAGCGGAAAAGATAAAGCATGTTCGACGGCTAATATTGACAGCTTCAGGAGGGCCTTTTTATAAATATAAAAAAAGTCAACTGGAAAAAGTAACTGTGCAAGAGACTCTCCATCACCCCACCTGGCAAATGGGTAAAAAGATCACAGTCGACTCAGCAACCCTAATGAACAAGGGTTTAGAAGCGATTGAAGCCAGTCACCTCTTCGGTATTGATATCAATCGCATTGACGTTTTGATTCACCCACAAACAACTGTCCATTCATTAGTGGAACTTGTCGATGGCTCGATTTTAGCTCAATTGGCAATTGCTGATATGCGCATTCCCATTCAATTTGCACTTACCTACCCCCAACGCTATTTGAGTAGATTACAGGGATTAAAATTAGAAAAGATGGCTCATCTTACTTTCCAGAAGCCAAATTTAAAGAATTTTTCCTGTCTCGGTTTGGCTTTCAAGGCTGGTAGGATAGGAGGAACGATGCCGGTTGTTTTGAACGCCGCTGATGAAATTGCCGTGGAGGCTTTTCTGGTGGGAAAAATAAAACTTATTGATATTCCGAAAATTATCGAATCAGTAATGGCAGAACATAAAGTAAATAAGAAACCAAGCTTGAAAAAGATTTTAGAAATAGACCAGTGGACAAGAAATAGAACAAGGGAGAAAATAAAATGCTCTTGACCATATTTTCCATAGTATTCACTTTTGGCCTGGTTATCTTTTTTCACGAGTTAGGGCACCTTATTGCTGCTAAGAGAATGGGAGTGAGAGTGGAGAAGTTCTCTTTAGGATTTGGACCTGAATGGTTAGGTTTTACCAAGGGAGGGACGCGATATGTAGTCTCTTTGATTCCTGTAGGTGGTTACGTGAAGATGGCCGGGGAACATCCCGGGGAGAAGAGAAAGGGAACCCCCGATGAGTTTCTCTCTCAGAAATGGTGGCGGAGAATACTTGTCGTTGCCTCAGGACCGGCAATGAATTTTATTTTGGCAATTGTTATTTTCTCCTTGATGGCATTTTTTGTAGGGATTATGATTCCTCACTATGAATCGACAGAAGTTGGTAGCGTGATTCCAGAGATGCCGGCGGAGAAAGCAGGTATGTTAGAAAAGGATAAGATTATCTCAATAGACGGAAAGGAAGTCAGTAACTGGAAGGAAATGGCAGAAATAATCCATTCTAAGCCTGGTGAGGAGATAAGCATAAAAATCTTGCGAGCAAAGGAAGAAATACTTCTCAAAATCATACCTCAATATGATGAAGTAAGAGGAGTGGGCCTGATAGGAATTGGCCCAGCCTGGCATACAAGAAAGTATAATTTCATATCTTCTCTTTTTGCAGGATTTGAACAGACAGCATTCCTTATAGTTCTAACACTTAAATATATATGGCTGATGCTTTTAGGAGCAGTGAAACCTGCTGTTGCTGGTCCTATAGGAATTGCCCAGATGGTGGCTCAAGTGGCAAGAACAGGAATCTATCAATTGTTCTCGTTGATTGCTATAATCAGCGCTGGGATCGGTCTGTTTAATCTTTTCCCTATTCCCCTTCTTGACGGGGGTCATGCTATGTTCTATTTGGTCGAAGGAATTACCGGTAAGCCCTTGGATGAAAATAAGATGAAAATTGCTCAGACGATTGGAGCAGCGATAATCATTTTTCTTTTAGTTCTGGTTACTTATCAGGATATATTGAAGCTGAGAAGGTAAAAATTGTGAGAAGGAGAAAGACACGCAAGATAAAAGTGGGGGATCTTTTTATTGGCGGTGATTCTCCGATTTCCGTGCAATCTATGACCAAGACAGATACGCGTAACATAAGAATTACTGTCAACCAGATTAAACGATTGGAGAAAGCAGGATGCGAAATAGTCCGTTTAGCTGTTCCTGATATGGAAGCAGCTAAATCCTTAGGAGAGATAAAAAGGAGAGCCCATATCCCTTTAGTTGCTGACATCCACTTCGATTACCGCCTGGCAATGGAGGCTATTACTCAGGGCGTAGATAAGATAAGGATAAATCCAGGAAATATCGGAAGCCGAGAAAGAGTGAAGACTATAGCAAAGGCTGCCAGAAGAGCAAAAATCCCTATAAGGATAGGGGTTAATGCAGGTTCCTTGAAACTCCCTTTGCCCGAAAGAAAGGCGAGAACTAACCTTCATCAAGGCGATATTTCTCATAGCGGAAGAATGAGCAAAGCTAAGAAGATGGTCGCTTCAGCACTCCACTATGTAAAGATTCTGGAGAAACAAAATTTTCACCAAATTGTTATTTCCCTTAAAGCCTCAGATGTTTCTACTACCATTCAGGCTTACAGGTTGATATCTGAGAAAACAGATTATCCTCTTCATTTAGGAATTACTGAAGCGGGAACCGAATTCTCAGGTACCATAAAGTCGGCTCTGGGTATTGGGACATTACTATGCGAGGGGATTGGGGATACAATAAGGGTGTCGCTCACCGCCTCTCCAGAGGAAGAGGTGAGAGTTGGTTATGAAATTTTGAAAGCATTGAATCTGAGAAGCTTTGGGCCGGAGGTCATCTCCTGTCCTACTTGCAGTCGCTGTCAGATTGACCTGATTAAAATCACTAATAAAGTAGAGAAAAAGATGGAATCTCTTTTTCGACAAAAAAGCATTATTGCCAGAGTTCAACCTTCCAGATTTTATCCACTTAAAATAGCCATAATGGGTTGTGTAGTCAACGGTCCGGGAGAGGCTAGAGAAGCAGATGTGGGAATAGCCGGGGGAAAGGGTGTGGGACTCCTTTTCAGGCGAGGTAAAGTGATTAAGAAAGTTAAGGAAAAAAAGATGATAAACGTTCTCTTGGAAGAGATTGAAAGAGAAATAAGAAGGAGATAGTGCTGTTATGGCGGGGAATAGAATTGGAAGCAGTTACCACATGAACCTCAAGGAAATGCCTGAGGAAAAGAAGCCTCGTGAAAAATTGGTAAAACACGGCCCCGACGTTTTGAGAATTTCGGAATTGGTCTCCATTATCCTGAATACAGGATACCGAGATGAGAATGTTTTAGAGTTATCCCACAGGATAATTAAAGAATACGGCTCCAAGGCAATTTCTTGTGAAAAGAATGTTGGACGACTGATGGAAACCCTGGAAATTCCCGTAGTTAAGGCTTGCCAGATAGTTGCCTGTTTTGAACTGGGAAGGAGATTCTTCCAGGAGGAGCCGGGAAAGATGCCTACCGTTAGAGGACCGGAAGATGTGTACATCTATTTGGAAGATATGAGAAAGCTGAAGAAGGAGCAGTTTCGAGGTTTATATTTGAATGCGAGAAATAAGGTCATCCACGACGAAGTAATCTCTATTGGAACTCTAACTGCTAATCTGGTTCATCCCCGAGAAGTATTTCAACCAGCAATAGAATATCTTGCCTGTGGGGTAATTATTGCACATAATCATCCTTCGGGTGACCCCGAACCATCTGAGGACGATTTAGAAATTACCAGAAAGCTGGCCACAGTGGGAAAGACAATGGATATAGAACTTTTAGACCACATCATAATAGGTAAAAATAAATATGTAAGTCTTAAAGAAAAAGGAATAGTAGTGGAGTAGCAGAGCTTGCTCTGCGTTAACGCGAAACAAGTTTCGCTACTCCAAAAAACCTGGAGGAATTATGCTTCTTTCAAAATATCTCTTACCCACATTAAAGGAGATTCCCCGGGAGGCAGAGATACCTTCCCATCAACTTATGATTCGTTCAGGAATAATGAGACAATTAGCCAGTGGTATTTACGAATGGTTGCCTTTAGGTTTGAGGGTTCTCCACAAGGTGGAGAACATCATTCGAGAGGAGATGGACTCAATTGGCGCTCAGGAGGTCTCTCTTCCAGCAATACAGCCAAGAGAACTGTGGGAAGAAAGTGGACGCTGGGACTTCTATGGGAAAGAGTTGATAAGGCTAAAGGACAGAAATAGAAGAGATTTCTGTCTTGGCCCTACTCATGAAGAAGTGATAACTGACCTGGTGCGCAGGGAAGTCAGGTCTTATAAAGAATTGCCTCTCTTGCTTTATCAATTTCAGACCAAGTTCCGAGATGAAATCAGACCCAGGTTTGGAGTAATCAGGGCCAGGGAATTCTATATGAAGGATGCCTATAGTTTTGATGCTACTGATAAGAATGCAGAAACAAGTTATAACAATGTATTTGAAACCTACTCCAGAATTTTCCAGAGATGTGGTCTAAAGTTTCGCTCTGTAGAAGCACAGACCGGTGCCATTGGCGGAGCCTTTTCTCATGAGTTTATGGTTATTGCTGATACTGGAGAGGAAATTATAGCTTCCTGTAAATGCGGTTATGCTGCGAACTTGGAAAAGGCAGAAGGTGTCCCTCCAGCTAAGGTAGGCGGAAAGGCTGGAAAGAGAAGCGGACTAAAAGAACTAGAAGAAGTTGAAACGAAAAATATGAAGACAGTAGAGAAAATAGGAAAATTTCTGAAAGAGAAACCGGATAAATTTATAAAGACATTAGTTTACAAGACTGATGGTGAACCTGCAATAGTTATGATAAGAGGAGACCATGAGGTTAATGAGAGCAAGGTGAAAAGTTATCTTGGTGTGAATGAAATTTTTCTTGCAGATGAGAAAACAATTGAGGAAGTTACCGGTGCTCCTCTTGGCTTTGCCGGTCCGGTAGGATTGAAAGTAAAGTGTAAGCTACTTGCCGACTATTCTGTGGAGGGGATTGTTAATGGCGTAACTGGGGCAAATAAAAAAGACTACCATTTGAAAAACGTCAACATAAATAGAGATTATAAGGTAGACGAAGTTCTGGACTTGAGGAGAGCGAAGGAGGGGGATGTTTGTCCAAAATGCGGGAAAACTTTAGAATTTTCCCGGGGCATTGAGGTTGGGCATACGTTCAAACTGGGAACTAAATATTCTAAAACATTGCGGGCGACTTTTCTTGATAAGGATGGGAAAGAGAAATATTTTGTGATGGGCTGTTATGGCATAGGAGTTTCTCGAATTGTAGCTGCTGCTATCGAGCAGGGCCATGATCAGAATGGTATTATCTGGCCACTACCCATAGCACCTTTCCAGGTTCTAATTTTGCCTGTAAACTATGAGCACGAAAAGATAAGGACCATTTCTAATAGGATTTATGAACAACTGGAAAGTGCCGGCTACGAAGTGTTAATGGATGACCGCGATGAGAGAGCAGGGGTGAAATTCAAAGATGCAGACCTGATAGGAATTCCCATCAGGGTAACTGTGGGAGAGAAAACCTTGGCCAAGAATATAGTGGAAGTAAAACTTCGAGGAGAAAAAGAGGTGAGAGAGGTCGAGCCCGACCAGGTTCAAAAACTAATCCCAGAGCTAACGAAGAAATAAAAAAGAGAAAAAAGAGTCAGGGGCATTTTTTACTTGCATTATTTTTTAAAACTTGCTATATTAAATACAGGTGGCCCTAAAAAGCCACTTTTTGTTTTTATTGATGTCAAATTTTCTATAATAGTAGTTGGAGGAAGTGATGGAGGGAGAGTTAATAGGAGTTTTTGAACAGATAGAAAGAGAGAAAGGCATTCCCAAAAAAGAACTTCTGGAAATGATTGAGTCGGCTTTAACTTCGGCTTTTCGCAAACATTCTGGGAAAAAGCAGAAATTTGAAGCACACATTGATCCAGAATCGGGGGTGATTACTGCCTATGTAAAGAAAAAGGTGGTAAGTAAAGTAGAAAACCATTATATCCAAATAGCCAAAAAAGAAGCATTAAAGTTCGACCCTGCAGTTAAGGTAGGTGACGAGATAAAAATTAAGGTGGAAACCAAGGAGTTTGGAAGAATTGCCGCTCAAACTGCAAAGCAGGTAATTGTCCAGCGTATCCGAGAAACCGAAAGGGAGAATCTATTCAAGGAGTTCAAAAAAAAGGAAGGCACTGCTATGAGTGCTGTGGTTCAGAGGTTTGTTCGGAAGAATATCATCGTTGATTTGGGAAAAGTAGAAGCCACTTTGCCAGAATGGGAGCAAGCACGTGACCATAAGTACGAGCTTTTTGAAAGATTCCAGGTCTACATATTGAAGGTGGAGCAATCACCACGAGGTCCGAAGATTACCGTTTCCCGAACGCATCCCGGCTTGGTAAAGAGACTTTATGAATTGGAAGTACCAGAAGTAAGTGATCACACTGTGGAGATAAAACAAATAGTCAGAGAACCAGGATACCGCTGTAAAGTGGCTGTGCTTTCCAATAATGAAAGGGTCGATCCTGTGGGTGCCTGTGTAGGAGTGAAAGGTTCGAGAGTTCAGGCAATTATTAGTGAATTGGGTGGAGAAAGGATGGATTTGATTTCTTATAGTACAGACTCTACTACCTATATTGCTAATTCTCTCAGCCCGGCTAAGGTGGTAAGTGTGACTATAGAGAAGAATAGAAAGAATGCTTTGGTAGTTGTGGCTGATGATCAGCTCTCGTTGGCCATCGGGAAATCAGGTCAAAATGTGCGTTTGGCTGCCCGGCTCACAGGTTGGCATATTGATATTAAGAGCGAATCGCAAATAAAAGAGGCAAAAGAAGTAGCAGTCAGCGATCTTACTAAACTTTCAGGAGTGGGTAAGGTTACTGCTCAACTTCTATCTCAGCATGGATTTACAACTATAGGAAAGATAGCCGAATCTTCCATTTCTGACCTAAGTAAGATTTCTGGAATTGGAGCGAAATTAGCAGAAAAAATTTACAAGGCTGCAAAGAAAGAAGGCAAGATAAAATGAAGGTAAAAGAACTGGCTAAGGAACTGAATATTTCATACAAGAAATTATTGGCAAAAACTTCTGAGTTGAAAATTAAAGTGGAAAGTCCTGAAGATTCCCTGACTTCTCAGGAAGCGAAGAAAGTTAAAAGTTCTTTTGCCAAGAAAAAGAAGAAGATTCCTGTCAAGAAAAAGGTCGCCCGAAAAAAAGTAAGTGCTAAAGTTAAAATAGCGAAAAAGAAAATAGTTGGGGTTAAAAAGAAAAAAGCGCCTACTGCGCGGCGAAAGAAGATTACTAAGCGTGCTGTTGCCAAAGAAAAACCTTCCACTCTTCCTTCAGTTTCCCCTGCGGTTGAAACCATAAAACCGGTAGAGAAGAAAATACCTAAGAAAGCCACACCTGTAGTCGAAGAGGTGAAAAAAGAGGAAAAAGTAGTTCCTGAAGTAGCGAAAAAAATAGAAGAAGAGAAAGTTGCCTTGCCTCCTACTAAAGTTATTAAGATAGACGAAACGACTACAGTGAGCGAGCTGGCCAGTAAAATGGAAGTAAAAGTAAGTGAACTTATTAAGAAGTTAATGACTCAGAGTATCCTGGTCACAATCAACCAAAGGCTGGGTATAGATACTGCTACCCTTATCGCAGGAGAATTCGGTTTCAGAATAGAAGTAGTTCCTTTATACGGAGAAGAACTTCTTGAGGAGGAAAAAGAAGACGAATCCTTATTCCAACCACGTCCGCCGATAGTGACTATAATGGGACATGTAGACCATGGTAAGACATCGTTATTGGACGCAATTCGAGAATCCAAGATCATTGCCAAAGAGTCAGGTGGAATTACGCAACATATTGGGGCATACCATGTCAGTGTAGATAAAGGAGATATCGTATTCCTGGACACCCCCGGCCACGAAGCCTTTACAGCAATGCGAGCTCGCGGGGCTCAGGTGACTGATATAATCGTTTTAGTTGTGGCTGCCGATGAAGGAACCAAGCCTCAGACCGTAGAAGCTATAGATCATGCCCGTGCAGCAGGTGTGCCGATTTTGGTGGCAGTGAATAAAATAGACTTGCCCAATGCCAACGTGGAAAAGGTAAAACAGGAACTGAGTCAATATGATCTTGTTTCTGAAGACTGGGGAGGCAAGACTATCTTTGCGGAAGTCTCTGCCAAAGAAAAAATTGGTCTGGATAATCTCTTAGAGATGATTCTTTTGGAAGCGGAGATGTTGGAATTAAAAGCGAATCCTAATAAGAAAGCCCGGGGAACGATTATTGAGGCGAGATTAGATAAGCAACGGGGTTTGGTGGCCACTGTGTTGGTGCAATCTGGCACGTTAGAGGTTAGCGATCCTTTTATTTCCGGTTTTTCGGCAGGTAAGGTGAGAGCCATGTTTAACGATCGAGGGAAAAAAGTTAAAAGCATCGGTCCTTCTATGCCTGCAGAGGTGTTAGGATTTTCCAGTCTACCGCAGGCTGGGGATAAATTTTATACCTTAGATAGTGAGAGAGCAGCAAGAGGAATTAGTGAGATACGGCAGAAAACCAGACGGGAAGAGATTCTGTCCCGGAGCAGGAGAGTTACATTAGAAGACTTACATGAGCAGATTGCATCGGGGAAGGTTAATGACCTCAAAATAATTATTAAGGCCGATGTTCAAGGTTCTGTTGAAGCGCTCTGCGATTCTCTGCAAAAATTGAGTACTCAGGAAATAACTCTAAATGTAGTCCACAGGGGAGTGGGTGGAATCAATGAAAGCGATGTGATGTTAAGTGCTGCTTCCAATGCAATTATTATCGGCTTTAATGTTCGTCCAGGACCGAGTGCTGAAGAATTAGCTGAAAAAGAGGGAGTGGATATCCACATTTATAGGGTTATTTATGAAGTAGTGGAGGAAACGAAGAAAGCAATGGAGGGGCTTCTAGAGCCGGAGTTCAAGGAAATCCCATTAGGTAGAGTCGAAGTAAAACGCATATTCAGAATCCCCAAGGTAGGTACGGTAGCAGGATGTTCTGTGGCTAAGGGAAAGATTTCCCGCCAGAGTAACGTGCGGCTCTTGCGTGATAACGTTATAATTTATGAAGGTAAAATATCTTCTCTGAGAAGGTTCAAAGATGACGTGAGAGAAGTAGACGCTGGCTTTGAATGCGGAATAGGTCTGGAAAATTTTAATGATATAAAAGAAAACGACATTATGGAAGCCTTCACGTTAGAAAAAATTGCACGCAAATTATAACAAATGAATGTAATAAGTAATGTAAGGCTTTATGCCCGTAAAAAATTACGCCCATAAAGGGTTACACTACCTGTAGTGGTATATCGGATAAGGAGATGGTCTTTAGCTTAGGACGGATTACTCTATATCTTCGGGAAAAGCCGCCCTCTCTCAAGGAGAAGAGAAGAGTGGTTAAAAGCCTTAAGGATAGAATAAGAGCCAGGTTCAATGTTTCCATCTCTGAAGTGGATAACCAAGATTTACGGCACCGTGCTACTTTGGGAATTGCGTTAGTTTGTTCTGACGGGAAACAGGCACAAACAATAAGTGATAGAATAGTTGAATTTATTCGGGAAGCGAAGAAAGTAGAAATTATCGAGCACGATTTTATAATAGAGAACTACTAAACCTCCATTTCTCCTCGTGTTGTCGCTCTCCCTTAATGGTTGGAAAAATGCCTCTTAAAAGACCAAAACGAGTAGCCCATTTAATCCAAAAAGAGATTAGTGAAATCCTTCAAAAGCAGATAAAAAATACCCAATTGGGTTTTGTTACCATAACTGAAGTTAAAGTTACCGATGACTTACAGCATGCTAAAGTTTATTTTACAGTTTATGGTTCAGAGCAAGAAAGAATATCGACGGAAAAAGTACTTAAAAGAAAGACGTCTTTTGTGCGTTACCTTGTTGGTCAGAGAATCAAGTTAAGGTATACGCCGGAAATTGTTTTCCAGTACGATGAGACAACTGAACGGGCTACCCGCATCGATGAGTTAATTAACAAAATCCATCAAGAGAGAAATAATGCAAAAGAGACTCAGGAGAGAAAAAAAGAAGATAATCAATAAGATTCTAAAAGTAATCCGAGAAAACCGTACATTTTTTATCTCTTCTCACATGAAACCAGACGGGGATTCGATAGGGGCACAATTAGCTCTTGGCTCCTTGTTGAGGCGATTGGGCAAGGATGTCTATATTGCAAATCGAGACCCTGTTCCAGTGATTTACCAATTTTTGCCACATAGTAGCGATATTCACATTGTAGAAAAGGTAGAGAAAAACTTTGATGTGGCTTTTATTTTAGATTGTGGTGACTTGCAAAGAGCAGGAAATATAATAGACCTCAAAAATAGGGTAAAAAATATAATTAATATAGATCATCATGTAAACTGTGAACTATTCGGAGATTACAATTACGTGGAACCCCGGGCATCATCTGTTGCCGAAGAACTTTATGATATATTTAAACAGGCTCATTTGGAAATAATTGAGGAGGAGGCACTTGCTCTCTATGTGGGCATTCTCACCGATACAGGTAGATTTCAGGAAGCTAACACTACTCCCCGTTGCCATGAAATTGTCGCTGAGCTCATAAGCAAGGGAATCTCCCCACAAGTCGTTAGTCAGAAGGTTTATGAGGCGAGGACTGAACCCGGATTGAAATTACTATCGTTAACTTTAAGTACATTAGAAGTAACCGCTGATGGAAAAATTGCTCTTCTTTTGATTACGCAAGATATGTATAAAAAAACCGGCGCCAGGGAGGATGAGGTTGAGGGATTTATTAACTTCGCCAGAGAGATGGAAGGGGTGGAAGTGGGAGTTCTTTTCAAAGAAACTGATGTTAGTAACCAGTTTAGAGTTAGTTTCCGTTCGAAGGGCAAGATAGACGTGAGTAAGATTGCCAGGTTATTTGGTGGGGGCGGTCATAGGAATGCTGCTGGGTGTGCAATTCAAGGGGCTGTGGAAGAAGTTAAACAGAAAGTCTTAAAAGCTATCTCCCGGGAGGCAGATAATACTGGATGAGCTAAAGGACGGCATTCTTAATATTGATAAGCCAAAGGGCTTGACTTCTTTTGCTGTAGTTCAGGAAGTGAAAACGTTCCTTTCAGTGAGAAAAGCAGGCCATGCTGGAACACTCGATCCCCAGGCAGAAGGGGTTCTTCTTATTCTTTTGGGTGAGGCAACTAAAATTTCCGCGTACTTGATGAGGCTGGAGAAAGAATACGAAGCGACGATGGTTTTAGGAGTCAGTACTTCCACTCAGGATGAACAAGGCGAAATTTTGAGAAGGATTGAACCAAAAGTAGAGTTAAGAGAATTAAATGAGGTTTTTGATAAATTCTTGGGAATACAAGAACAGATTCCTCCTATGGTTTCAGCCAAAAGATACCATGGGAAAAGGTTATACCAGCTCTTTCGCCAGGGAAATGTAATTGAACGAACTCCTCAGAAAGTGGAGATTAAAAAATTGGAACTTTTATCTTACGATATGCCTAAAGTTAAGTTTCGCACCATTTGCTCTTCTGGCACCTATGTGCGCACTTTATGCCATGACATAGGAGAGGCTTTAGGTTGCGGAGCCTATATGTCGCATCTGGTGCGGATGCGGGTAGGTAACTTCAAATTGAGCGATGCTCCTTCTTGGGAAAGGAAGGAGTTATTTCACCAGAAAATTCAATCTATTTCAGAAGCATTATCCGACTTTCCCAGTATTGTAGTTACCCGCAGGATGGCTCGCGGAATTGAAATGGGTAGACAGATAAAAAGCTCAGAAATTATAAATGTTTCTCTGTCTCCTTCAGAAATTGCTAATACCCATGGGACATTCAAAGTATCCGATGAAGACGGAAATTTGATAGCCTTGGCTAAAGAAGAGCCTGCATCTGGGGGGAGAGAGTTTAAGTTATTGAGAGTGTTTAATCCAGAGATATAGGGAAAGAAGGCTTTATATAAGAAAATGGAAGTCATAGAAAGACTATACAAATTAAGGAGAAAGTTTAAAAGTAGTGTGGTCGCCCTGGGGACATTTGACGGAGTCCATTGCGGCCATCAACAGGTTATTAAGACTACGCAGGATGTAGCCAGGAGGCAAGGTAGGACCTCAGTGGTGGTGACTTTTCAACCACTTCCGCGGGTGATAATAGGAAAAGAAAGAGAGAAGGTCGGATTAATTACAACACTGGAACAAAAGGAAGAGATAATCAGAAATCTGGGCATTGACGCAATGCTGGTTATACACTTTAATCGCAAACTTGCCCAGGTAAAACCAGAAGAATTCGTTAAAAAAGTCATTTATCAAAGAATAGGTGCAGGAAGAGTGGTTGTAGGTCCTGGTTTCCGTTTTGGAAAGAACCGCCTGGGAAATGTGACGTTACTCAAACGACTGGGAAGGAAGTATGGTTTTGAAGTGACTACTGTTGGTAAAGTCAAAATAGGTAATATCAAAGTAAGTTCCAGTAAGATTCGTCAATTGCTCTGGCAGGGTAAAATAGAGATAGCAGGCCGCCTGTTGGGAAAATATTATAGCATTAGCGGGAGAGTGAAGAAAGGAAGAGGCAGAGGAAAGGAGCTATCTTTTCCCACGGCAAATTTAGATATTTCTGGAGACGTCATTTTACCTCAAGGAGTCTATGCTGTTCTGGTTAGTCTTAAAGGAAAAAAGCACATGGGAGTTGCCAATATTGGTACCCGCCCTACATTCTCTCCTGGCCTTCAATTTTTCCCTGGGAAAGTAACCAGAAAATATATTCGCCCGATAGTGGAAGTATATATTTTCAATTTTAAAGGAAACCTCTACCGGCAAAAGCTGGAAATCTTTCTCATAAAAAGAATAAGGAAAGAAATGAAATTTCCCACTCCTGAGAAGTTGATGAACCGAATAAAGGAAGATATCCAATTTGCAAAAAAGCTACGGCCAGGACTCTCCCTGTTTAAAAGCTAGAGGAAGGCTTTCTGGGTGTTTGACAAAGGTGGATTAAAATGGTATAATGTAAAGCTATGGATAAACAGAAGAAAAAAAATATCATAATTATTGGAGGAGGAAGAAGAGGGATAGCAATTATCGAAGCATTACATGAAGATGAGGAATTGCGAATTGCGGGTATTGCTGATCGGAATCAAAATTCTAGTGGAATGGAATTGGCCAAGAAGCTAGGGATTCCTACGGCGAGAGATTTTCGCGATTTGCTTAAAGAGAAGAAAATAGATGCTATCCTAAACCTGAGTGATGACCCACAAATAAACGAACAACTCCAGAAGATAGGTCAATCTTCAAATATCGAAGTTATGAAGGGTCCTGTAACAAGTCTTCTCTGGGACCACCTTAGAGAAAAAAAGGCCTTAGCTGAATTTGAACGGCTCAGTCAAATGACAGACCCTTCTATAGGATTGGAAGAGTTATACATTTTAATTATGAATTCCTGTATTAAAGGGACCAAGGCGGATGCAGGCTCCCTTTTCATTTTTGATGAGAAATGCAAAGAATTGTCGCTAAAGACAGCCTGGGGTTTGGATGAAAAGATAATTGAACTAATTAAGAAAAAGGAAAAAGAGAAACTCCAGTTATGGAAAAAGCAAAAATTGCCTCAGCCCATAATCAACAGGGAAGAAGATGAGTCCCTCTCGGAAAATTTTAAGGGGGTTCCGGAGATAGAAACGGGAATGTGTATTCCATTGATTGGAAGAGAAGAGAAGTTGATTGGGCTTATAACCTTACATAGCAAGAAAAAGAACCACCATTTTTTGGACGAGGAGAAAAGATTGTTTTCTACTTTTGCCAACTATTCAGCGCAAGCTATTGAAAATACTATGCTGTATAAGTCTACAGAACATCTCTCCATAACCGATGGTTTAACAAGCTTATATAACCATAGACACTTCCATGAGCAATTGGAAGTGGAGGTAAAACGCGCCCAGAGATACGACCTGAATCTCTCATTAATTATGATTGATCTCGACCGTTTTAAGAAATTTAACGATAGTTATGGACATTTACAGGGAGATACCTTACTGAGAAAAATAGCGCAAATTCTAAAGAATTCTCTAAGAGAAACAGACTTCGTAGCCAGATATGGTGGCGAAGAATTTGTAGTGATTCTTCCGGAAACTAACAAAGAAGGAGCCTCTGTTGCAGCAGAAAGGGTAAGAAAAACAATAAACGAGCAGACTTTTGGAGAAGTTGGGGCAAAAATGACTGTAAGTCTGGGAGTGGCATCCTATCCTGACGATGCCTGTCTGAGGACTGATTTAATCAAGAAGGCAGATGAGGCTCTTTATCGAGCTAAAAGGGAGGGTCGCAACCGCACCTGTTCGGCCTGATTCTGTAAAATAGCCGAGTTAGGAGAGTCCCGATGAAATCGGGACGAATAAGGAGGGGAAAGTGACGTTAACAGATGATAAAAAGAAAGATATCGTAAAGAAATTTCGCATCCACGAAAAAGACACTGGCTCTGCAGTAGTTCAAATTGCTTTAATGACCGAGAGAATTAATGATCTGACAGACCACTTCAAAGCTCACAGTAAAGACCACCATTCTCGGCAGGGTCTTTTAAAACTCGTGGGGCAGAGAAGGAAACTATTAAACTACGTGAAGGTTCATGATTTGAAGAAATATCGAGAGGTTATCAGTAAATTGAAATTGAGAAAATAAGTTTTCTCAAGAGAGGATTAACTATGGCTGGAAAAGTAGAAGCAGAAATTGCAGAACGATTATTAACTATTGAGACGGGAGACCTGGCAAAGCAGGCTGCTGGTTCGGCACTGGTTAAATATGGAGAAACTGTTATTTTAGCCACTGCCACAGTAGCGCCTGAACCAAAAGAAGGACAGAGCTTCTTTCCGTTCATGGTAGATTATAGAGAAAGAACTTATGCTGCTGGTAAGATTCCCGGAGGATTCTTCAAGAGAGAAGGAAGGCCGCGCGAGAACGAGGTGGTAACTTCCCGATTAGTGGATAGACCTTTAAGGCCTCTTTTTGATAAAAACTTTCTGAACGAAATTCAAGTAATGATTACCGTTTTATCTTCCGACCAGGAAAACGATGCCGATGTTCCCTCAGTCATTGGTGCTAGTTGTGCAGTAAGTCTTTCGGGGGTACCTTTTGCTGGGCCTATTGGTGCAGTAAAGGTGGGAAGGGTTGGGGAAAAGTTCATCATTAATCCCACCTTCGCTCAACTGGAGGAGAGCAGTCTCAATTTGGTTGTTGCCGGCACCAGAAACACAGTAACCATGATGGAAGGATGGGGAAAGGAAGTACCAGAAGAAGTTTTGCAGGAAGCGGTCAAACTGGCTCATAAAGTTATAATAGAAACAATAGACTTACAGGAAAAGTTAATAAAGCAATTTGGAAAGCCCAAAATTGAATTTCCTGGAAAAGAGGAGCAGCCCATAAATGAGGAACTGAAGAAGGAGTTCTATAGCCTTCTCCCATATGCCCAGAAGAAGGCAATTCCTGCAAATTTAGAACTGACAGTTCGGATTATTAAGTTCTGCCAGGGAAAGGTAGAAGAAACACTGAGAATTAGCGACAAACTTGAAAGAGAGAAGAGAATCAGTGAAATCGTCTCTGAGACTATTGATAATTTTTCCAAAGATTATCCTGAACAAGAGAAAACCATCGGAGATACCATTGACCGGGTTCAGCGCAATTATTTAAGACGATTAGTCCTGGAAGAGAATAAACGAATAGATGGACGGAAAACAGATGAAGTTCGTCCAATTACCTGTGCCGTAGGCGTCTTGCCACGAACCCATGGCTCTGGCTTATTCACCCGTGGACAAACGCAAGCTTTGGTAACCACTACACTGGGCACATCCCGGGATATGCAAATTATGGACGAATTGGAAAGAGAATATAAGAAGAGATTTATGCTCCACTACAATTTTCCACCTTTCAGCACCGGAGAGGTAAAGCCCCCCCGGGGTCCCGGACGACGGGAAATTGGACATGGGGTGCTGGCTGAGATGGCATTATCTCCGGTGTTACCTTCTGAGGAAGAGTTCCCTTACACTATAAGAATCGTCGCTGATATTTTAGAATCTAATGGTTCTTCTTCTATGGCTTCTGTTTGTGGTGGAACACTCTCTTTAATGGATGCGGGAGTGCCCATTACTACGCCTGTAGCTGGAATAGCAATGGGTCTGGTTAAAGAAGGGGAGCGAGCCGTTCTGTTAACTGATATACTTGGTATGGAAGATTTTCTTGGCGATATGGATTTTAAAGTTGCCGGTTCCAAAAAAGGGGTCACCGCAGTGCAGTTAGATATTAAGACTGACGAGATTACACCAGAAATTATGGCTAAAGCTTTGGAGCAATCGAGGAAAGCTCGGCTGTTTATTCTGGAGAAGATGCAGGAAAAAATAGAAGCTCCTCGTAAAGAACTCTCACCATTAGCACCTAAGATTTTGATAGTAGAAATCAAGCCAGACAAAATCAGAGAAGTAATCGGTCCGGGAGGTAAAATCGTTAACAAGATTCAAAATGAGACAGGAACTAAATTGGATATAGGACAGGACGGCGTGATCACCATTGCCGCAGATACTCGAGAAGCTGCCAATGCGGCCAAGGAAATGGTGGAATACTTTACTGCTGACGTTGAAGTGGGGAAAATATACAAAGGTAAAGTAATGCGCATCAAGGACTTCGGCGCCTTTGTTGAAGTTTTACCGGGAAAAGAAGGACTGGTGCATATTTCTCAGTTAGATGATAGGCGCGTCAACAAGGTAAGTGATGTTGTAAAGGAAGGGCAAGAAATTTTAGTAAAATGTATAGAAATTGACCAAGAGGGCAGGGTCAATCTCAGTCGTAAGGCTGTATTAAAAGAGAAGGAGTTTTCTGGAGGGAAACAGGAGAAAGATATTAAATGAGGAAAATCAAAGTGAAGAAAAAAGGCAACGGTTCCAGTGATCTTTCTCAGCTTTTCCGAATTTATAATTTTATGGTTCACCAGGATCTCAGTGAACTGAATTGGGAAGAGAAAGAATTTAAAATTATGATAAGACGCGAATATGGCTCTGGTATCTCCTTCAGGCGCTACGGAAAGGAATCGAGAAGTAAGATATTGGAAAAAGAAGCTTCGGCGCCTGCCGAGCAAATTGAACAGAATACAATTAGTATAAAATCGCCAATTGTAGGTATCTTTTATTCTTCTCCTGCACCGCAAGCCCCGCCTTTTGTCGAAGAAGGTGATATAGTTTCGGTGGGTGAGACGGTGTGCATCGTTGAGGCAATGAAGCTGATGAACGAAATTCAGACAGAGACAAAATGCAAAATACTAAAAGTATTAGTTTCCGATAATCAAAACATTCAAGTGAATGAGCCATTGTTTCTGGTATTGCCTATAATGGAGTAAATTCAGATGAGCAAACAGATTGGGCTCCTTGCTGGAAAAATCTGGAATTTTTTGAATGCCAAAGGTGAAGTTCCGGTTCTGGTGTTGAAGACCAGGCTGGGAGTACCTAACAGCTTACTCTACTTAGCATTGGGGTGGTTAATACGAGAGGAGAAGATATACATCAAAAAGGAAACGAAAGATTACCGGGTAGGGCTGCACTGATGTTCACTATTCTCCTCTATACGCTTTTCCTCAATCGTCCCCATTTTCTGTATTTCCGCCTGGAAGGATGAAAATGAGTCTGACGAGGGCTGTTATACTCGGGTTAGTTCAGGGTATAACAGAATTTTTGCCTATCTCCAGTAGTGCGCATCTAACATATTTCCAGAAGTATCTAGGGATAGATAAACCGCAACTTTCCTTTACTGTATTCTTACACTTCGCCACGCTGTTAGCAATCCTTCTCTTCTTTAGAAAAGATTTATGGGAAATATTAAAAGGTTTCCGAAACATAAAGGGGCCAAAGACCAATCCTTCCACACGAATTCTTTTTCTTCTGGTTATCGGTTCATTGCCTATAGCTATTTTGGGAATACTTCTTAAAGATAAAATAGAACTTATTTTTTCCAATATTGAATTAGTGAGCTTGTTTCTTATCTTAACCGGAATACTTCTCTACTTTGGTAACCGGATAAGAAACGTTCATAAGGGTGTCCTGGAGACAGGAATAGTCGATGCATTGATAATTGGCCTAGCTCAGGCTTTTGCAATTCTGCCGGGTATCTCACGTTCAGGGGTCACTATCATTTTTGCGCTATTTTGTGGTCTACAACGGAAATGGGCAGTAAAGTACTCCTTTTTCCTTGCTGTGCCGGCAATTTTGGGAGCTACCCTCATTGAACTCCCCAGCGTTTTACCCATGCTTAACTTCTCCACACTGACTTTCTATATAGCTGGAGCAGTTGCAGCTCTTTTTTCTGGATATTGGTCACTCAGAGTAGTGTTGAGGTTTGTACAAAAAAGCAGACTTCACTATTTTGCTTATTATTGCGTAACGTTAGGACTTATTGTTCTGTTCCTTCACATTTAGAAAAATCTTGACTTTGTGAACAAAAAGAAGTAAACTTTCTTCGAGGACAAGGGGTCATAAAGTGAAAATAACGAGCAAGACAAAAGAGGAAAAGAACGAAATCGCCGGCATTGCACTCCTTACACTCTCCTTGCTTATATTGTTGAGTCTGGTCTCCTATCAGCTGGGGCGTTATGTTATGGGCACTTTGGGAAGATATTTGGCTCATTCACTGATAAATGCCTTCGGAGGGGGAGCATATTTCCTTCCTTGCTCTATTGGCTACTGGGGATGGAAGACTTTTCGAAAGGGAAAGAAAATAAAAGGTATCTGGGTTAAAGTCTCTGGGCTGGGGTTTTCGCTATTGGCTTTTTGCAGTTTTTTGAACCTCCTGGGAAAGCAGACGAGATTGGGGGGAACAGTAGGTGACTTCGTTTCTGACTCCCTCCTGGTTCCTGCTTTTGGAGATACTGGTGCTTATCTTATTATATTAACTGTATTTCTCATTTCTATACAATTAGTGACTGAAACATCTATTATTCAACTTCTGCAGACCTTAAGAAAGAAGGTTCAGGTAGTTCGAGCTAGATCTCCGGGAAAAAAGCGCCTGATCTCCACCCAAGAGGTAAAACCTGATTCCTATAGGAAAGTCTCTTCTCAGGTGAAAGTCGAGTCCGTTTCCCCAGTTCCCCCCCTAGGCGCACGTACTTTCGAATTTCCTCCCATAGAGCTCCTTAATGACCCACCGCGAACAGATCTTAACCAGAGGGAGGAAGAATTGAAAAACAACGCCGAGGTTTTGGAAAAGACACTCAAGAATTTTAGCATCTCGGCAAAGGTATCCCAGATTCATCCAGGACCTGTAATTACGCGTTATGAACTGGAACTGGCTCCAGGAATAAAAGTTAGTAGTGTGAAGAATTTATCTAACGATCTCGCTTTGACGTTACGGACACAGAGCATAAGAATATTGGCTCCCATTCCAGGAAAGGCTGCTGTTGGCATAGAAATCCCCAATCAGAGTATGGCATTGGTATATCTAAAAGAACTTCTCCAATCTCCCGAGTTCAAGAAAAGTGCCTCTCGCCTTTCCCTTGCTTTAGGTAAAACGGTAGCTGGAAAGACATACATTGCTGATTTGAACCAGATGCCCCATCTCCTGATTGCCGGGGCTACGGGTTCAGGTAAGACGGTATCTATCAATACAATAATCCTGTCCATTCTGTACAAAGCCAGGCCTGATGAGGTTAAATTTCTCTTAATTGACCCAAAAATGGTAGAACTGCCGATTTATAATGGCATTCCCTATTTGAAAAGTCCTGTGGTTACAAACGTAAGGCACGCTGTGGCAGCATTGAAATGGATTGTTGGCGAAATGGAAAATCGTTATCGAAAGTTCGCTGCTACCGGGACTCGTGATATATTTGAGTACAACCAAAAGTTTAAAGAAGAAGGAAAAAAAATTCATTTTATAGTTGTTATTATCGATGAACTTGCTGACCTGATGGCTACAGCTCCCACTCAAGTTGAGCAGGTGATAATCCGCTTAGCCCAAATGTCCAGAGCAGTAGGAATCCATCTTGTGCTGGCCACACAACGGCCTTCTGTAAATGTAATCACGGGCATTATTAAGGCAAATCTTCCGGCGCGCCTCGCCTTTGAGGTGATTTCTAAGGTAGATTCCCGGACAATTTTGGATATGAACGGAGCGGAAAACCTCTTGGGACGCGGGGATATGCTCTTTCTCGCTCCAGGAGAGGCAAAACCAATACGCCTGCAAGGAGCATTCATAAGTGGAGAGGAGATAAACAGGGTTGTAACCTTTATTAAACAACAGGGACAGGCGACCTATTCTCAAGACTTATTCCATTTGACAAAGATCTCAGAAGAGAAAGAAGAAGAGAACCAGGAAATCAGGAAATTATTCAAGCAGGCTCTGAGATTGACCCTGGAAAGGAGAAAGGCATCCACTTCCCTATTCAAGGGAGCATTACATATTAGCGACGGAAAAGCAACAAATCTTATAAGCTTAATGGAGACCAAAGGGTTCGTTGGTCCTCAGCAGGGTTCTAAACCTCGCCAGATATTTTTAGATAAAATTGAACAGTTCTGGCAAAAGATAGAGAAGGATGAAGATAACTAAAATAGGTCTGGTTTTTCTCTCTTTGACTTTTCTGATTTCTAGTGAGGGCTTTTCTCAAAAGGAGACAATTTCCTATATTCTGAAAAAATTGGAGAGGGAAAGGAAGAAGATAGAAACGGGGAGTTTCGACTTCAGACAAAAAATACTGATAAGAGCTACTCTGGAAGAAAAACTAATTACAGGTTCAATAAAATTTAAAGTTCCCGATAAACTATATGCTGAGTACATTCAACCTTATTCACAAATCATTGTATGTAATGGCAAAAAAGTCTGGTTCTATTTGCCTGACTATAATCAGGTTTCCATCCAGTCTATTGGTAGATTGGAAGAGTTAATGGGAGTTAATTTAGGTCTCTTCTTTTGGGCAAGTAGGATTGGAGAGTTGGAGAATTATAGAAAAGAGGTAGTAGAAGAAGGTGAAAACTATAAGATTAAATTGGTTCCAGAAACTGGGAATGGAGTAGAGATAATTCTGACAATTTCTAAACAAGATTGGTTGCCAGTGGAAACAGAAGTTAGCGATAGTTATACAGTGGTTTCCACTCGTCTGGAAAACATCATAAAGAATCCTGAAGTAAATAATGAAATTTTTGAGTTTAAAATACCTTTAGAAGCACAAGTATTCGAATCCCCATAGGCAAGGTTTCGTGAGAAAGAAACTTCGGGCCATTTTTTTCTATCCCGGTGAATCGGGACAAAACTGGTAGGAACAGAAATGGCAGAAAATATTGGTAAACGACTCCAGGAAGCTCGTCGGCGTAAAGAAATTAGCTTACAGCAAGTTTCAGAAGAGACGAAAATAAGCAAGGAGTACCTGAAAGCCTTGGAAAAAGAAGAATACGGTCTCTTTCCAGCAAAGGTTTATGTAGTCTCATTTATCAGAAGTTATGCTCGCTATCTGGGGCTGGACGCTGAAGTGCTTGTCCATATTTATAAGAGAGAGCATTCCGGACGAAAAGACAGAATGGGTCTCAATCCTGAATTTCCTATTGTGGTGAGTCAGGGTGGAGAAGAGAAATCGAAACTTAAAAGAGGGATTACTGCATTTCGATTTACCAAGAAGGGTCTCATTCCATTTATCTTGGCTACAGGAGTGATTGTGGGGGTGGGTCTTTTGGTGATTTCTTATCTTTACTCAGCTTTATGGCAACTCTCTCCACAGGTGAAAGCAGGAACAAATATCTCCACTAATATTCCCCAAAATATTTCTGTGATAGCGGAAATAAATGATAAGACCTGGTTACGAGTAGTTGAGGATGGAGTGGTCTCTTTTGAAGGAATACTGTTTCCTGGTGAAAACAGAAGATGGATGGCAGAAAATGGAATGAATGTTCGCATTGGAAACGTAGATGGTGTCAAACTATATGTAAATGGGGAAGAAGTGGATACTATTTCTGGAAATTTAGGACAGGTTAATGAGTTGGTTTTCACCAGGTTAAATGGAAAAGATTCGATTAAGATGGAACAGAAACGGTTTCTGCGAGTGAAAAAAATGGGACCAGTGGAAAACGAATTACAAAAAGAGGAAAGATAAGTGAATTTAGCCAACAAACTTACTATGGTAAGAATTATTGCCATTCCCTTTTTTTTACTGTTTATGTTTATAGGTAATATTTATACCCGGGTAGCAGCTCTTCTAATTTTCATTCTGGCGGCACTCACCGATATGTACGATGGGATTATTGCTCGCCATCGAGAGGAAGTCACTAATTTCGGAAAGTTCATAGATCCCCTTGCTGATAAATTGATAGTTTCTGCTGCTTTCATTTCTTTCGTTCAGTTAAGGGAGCTGGCAATACCTGCCTGGATGGTTATCCTTGTGATCAGTCGCGAATTTATAATAACAGGATTGAGAAGTGTAGCGGCGTCCAGGGGAACAATAATTTCAGCTTCCCTTTCCGGAAAATTTAAGACGACCTCACAAATGGTAGTCATTATCACTATTCTGCTAATCTTGATTGTCAATGCTGTGTTGAAGAATTATTGCCACACCACTCCTTTGGAATTACAGGCTTTTCTGGGTTGGAAAAGAGTGCTTGGATATATTTTAGATAGAGCTCCTTACTGGTTGATGCTTGTGGTTACGATTTTGACCGTGATTTCAGGATTTAATTACATTTTCAAAAATAAACAGCTACTTTTTGAAGAGATAAGCAGTAAAACCACAAGATAAACCCAGTTAGCAAAAGATATAACATCTTTACATTATAGGGTAAGGAAGAAAAGATGAATTGGGTTATTAGATTTTTAGCGACAGGATTTTTTGTTGGCTATTCGCCATTTGCTCCAGGGACAATGGGAACACTGGTAGCCTTTCTGCTTTATGCTATTTTACCTACAACCATTCCCTTCTACTGGATGCTCATTTTATGCTTAATTATTGGCGGAACCATGATTTCTCACCAGGCAGAAAATATCATAGGCGAAGTCGATTCTCCTAAAATAGTTATTGATGAGATATGTGGATACTTTATCGCTATGGCCTTTTTGCCCAAAACGCTTGGGTTGATGATTGTAGGATTTATTATCTATCGGCTTCTGGATGTAATCAAGGTATATCCGATGAAGAAGTTAGAAATGCTTTCCGGAGGCCTGGGGATAATGCTTGATGATGTTTGTGCGGGCATAATAACTAATATTATTTTACACATAATTCACACACTATAAGAGAGAAAGGAGGAAAAAAATGGGAAAAGATGAGAAAGTAAAAGCTTTGGAGGCAGCAGTATCCCAGATTGAAAAACAGTTCGGGAAAGGAACAATAATGAGGTTGGGTAATGGGGCTTATAAGGGGGAAGTGGGAGTGATTCCCACTGGCGCCCTAGCATTAGACGTAGCTTTAGGGGTGGGGGGAGTGCCTAGAGGAAGAGTGATGGAAATCTTCGGTCCGGAAGGGGGAGGAAAGACCACTCTCTCTCTCCAGATAATTGCCAATGCTCAAAGAATGGGAGGGACAGCTGCTTTCGTAGATGCCGAGCACGCCATGGACCCAACCTATGCCGGCAAGTTGGGAGTGGACATCGAAAACCTCCTGATTTCCCAGCCCGATAACGGCGAGCAGGCTCTGGAGATTACTGAGACTCTGGTTCGTAGCGGAGCTATCGATGTAATTGTGATCGATAGCGTAGCTGCTCTGGTGCCCAGGGCAGAAATAGAGGGTCAAATGGGCGACGCGCAGATGGGCTTACAGGCGAGGTTGATGTCCCAGGCTCTCAGGAAACTTACCTCCTGTATATCTAAATCTAATACCAGTGTAATTTTTATTAATCAAATAAGAGAAAAGATAGGCATAATGTTTGGCAATCCAGAGACGACTCCAGGAGGAAGAGCATTGAAGTTCTATTCTTCTGTTAGACTGGACATTCGTCGTATAGGCGCTATTAAGGCGGGAGAGGTGCATATAGGTAACCGCATAAGAGTTAAGGTCGCCAAAAATAAGGTAGCTCCACCTTTCCGAAAGGCAGAGTTCGACATGATGTATAATGAGGGTATCTCCAGAGAGGGTTCCCTTTTGGATGTTGCGCTGGAAAATAACCTGATTGATAAGAGTGGAACCTGGTTTTCTTACAAAAGAAACAGAATTGGACAGGGAAGAGAGAATGCCAAGTCTTACCTGAAAGAAAACCCAGATATCACCCAGGAAATCGATAACATTCTAAGAGAAAAGCTACTTAGCTCGAAAGAAGAAGCTCAATAGAACATGCTAAAGATATTCACAGTTGGCCCCATGGGGGCCAATTGTTATATTCTTTATAATCCTGATAAAAGAGAAGGATTGATTATTGACCCTGGTGCGGAAGGGTCGCATTTAATTAAATTTATTAAACAAGAAAAAATCTCCATTAACTACATCGTCAATACTCACGGACATCCAGACCATATAGGTGCCAACCGCAAGATCAAAGAGCATACTAATGCTCCAATCTTGATTCATCAATACGACGCTCCTATGCTTGCAAAAAGTGGGAGCGTTCTTTCTTTCATCTTTCCTTTAGAGTCCTCTTCACCTGTGGCGGACACTTTCATAAAAGACGGAGATTTAATCGAATGCGCGGGAATGAAGCTGAAGGTTCTCCATACTCCCGGACATACGCCGGGAGGAATCTCACTTTTGATAGATGATTCCATCTTTACTGGCGACACGCTGTTTTCAGGTTCGATTGGCCGAAGCGACTTACCCGGCGGTTCTCCACAGGTACTTTTAAATTCAATAAAGAAAATTTTGTCCTTGGATGAAAATTTAATTATATACCCCGGACATGGTCCATCGACCACCGTTAGGCAGGAACTCCACAGTAACCCCTTTATAACATGAAAAATTCCGAGCTTCTTGACGAATTTATCAACTACATAGATGCGGAAAAAGGTCTGTCAAAAAATACAAAGTTGGCTTACCACAGAGACCTCTCGCAGTATCTCGCATATTTGGAAGAGAATCGCAAAATTGCCACTCGCATCACCCATAGCGACCTTATGGAGTTCTTACTGATTAAAAGGAGATATCTATCGCCTTCCTCGTTAGCTAGGGCAATAACTTCAATTAAGATGTTTCATCGTTTCTTAGTATCAGATAACTATTGTAAAATGGATCCCACTCAGAACTTAGATTCCCCGCATCTCGGCATGAGACTACCCAATGTGTTGACTTTTGCCGAAGTGGAAGTATTGCTTAACGCTCCTCCTGATATCCCCGCAGGAATCAGAGACAGGGCAATGATGGAGCTTCTCTATGCCACGGGAATGAGGGTCTCAGAAATTATTAATCTTGAGCTGGAAGACGTTAATCTTAAATTGGGCTATTTACGTTGCCTTGGCAAACGGAGGAAAGAGCGCATTATTCCCATCGGTTCTGAGGCAATTAAGTTCATAAATATCTATCTGAAAAAGGTAAGGTCTGTCCATAAAGCACTCTCCAAACCGTCTACACGGCAGCCGAAGAGTCTCTTTTTAAATCCCTCAGGCAGAAAACTTTCTCGTGTAGGATTCTGGAAGATAATTAAGAGATACGCTATTCTTTCCGGAATAACTAAAGAGATAACACCACATACATTGAGGCATTCTTTTGCCACCCATCTCTTAGAACGGGGTGCTGATCTGCGTTCAATTCAGGAGATGTTGGGACATGAAAATATCTCTACCACCCAGATATATACCCACCTAACCCGCGAACGTTTAAAAGACCTCCACAAAAAATTCCATCCTCGGGGTTAAGGTAGTGTAGTCCTTTATGGGCGTAATCTTTACCGGGGACACGTCCTTGGGCGACCATAAAGGTCGCCCCTACGCGACCAAAACCATTACGGGCATAAAGCCCTACACTACCTATATGAGACAAAATTCGTCTTGAAAATACGGGAGAAATGGGTTATAATACTAAAAAATAGTTTTAAAGGAGGAATTTTATGGTTAGACCAGAGGGAAAAGAAGATTTGAAGTTAGTGGAAAAGTTAGCCCAGGGACGGAAATCGATTCTGGAACAACTCCATAAGATAATTGTGGGGCAGGACGAGGTGATTGAACAGCTCCTGATTGCTCTTTTTGCCCGAGGTCACTGTCTAATTGTAGGCGTGCCTGGTCTGGCCAAGACAATGTTGATCTCTACGATTGCCGAGATTCTCGATTTGAAATTCCAGAGAATCCAATTTACCCCAGATCTTATGCCCTCTGATATCACGGGAACAGATGTGATTGAAGAGAATATTTCCACAGGAAAGAGAAGTTTCCGTTTCATCAAGGGACCCATCTTTGCTAACATAGTCTTGGCAGACGAGATTAATCGTACTCCTCCCAAAACACAATCTGCTCTCCTGCAGGCTATGCAAGAGTATAAGGTTACTGCCAGTGGAAATACTTACCCTTTAGAACTTCCCTTCTTCGTCTTAGCTACCCAGAATCCCATTGAGCAGGAAGGGACATATCCCTTGCCCGAAGCCCAGCTTGACCGATTCTTCTTTGAGGTGAATATCGACTACCCTAAGTATGAAGAGGAAAAGGAGATTGTCACTAAAACCACCTCCACTTTCCAGGCGAAATTAATAAAAACTCTTAATGCTAAAGAGATAATCCATCTACAGGAGATTGTGCGAAAAGTCCCGGCTTCCGAGTATGTTGTTAACTATGCAGTAAATTTGGTGACAGCTACCCGACCATCTTCATCCAAAGCTCCGGAATTCATCAAAAGGTGGGTTGGGTGGGGAGCGAGCCCCAGGGGTTCACAAAACTTAATCTTAGGAGGAAAAGCAAGGGCAATCCTTAATGGACGCTTCAACGTCTCGGTGGAAGACATCAAGGCATTAGCTCACCCTGTTCTCCGCCATCGTATCCTACTCAACTTTAATGCAGAGGCTGAAGGCGTGCGCACTGATCAAGTAATAGATAAATTACTAAAAACAGTTCGGGAAACTTGAGTCTGGGAGCAATAGGGTTTCACAGAAGAAAAAAGTACCTGTCCCCTTTTTTCTAGGAGTTAAAAGTGGAAGAGTCAAAAAAAGGTTACATCGACCCTTTAATTGTGGCTAAACTTTCCACCATGCTTCTCAAAGCAAGATTTGTGGTTGAGGGATTTATTGCCGGACTACACCAGAGCCCCTATAGAGGTTTTAGCCTCGAATTCGCCCAGCACAGAGAGTACTCACCAGGGGATGAAACCAGACATGTAGATTGGAAAGTCTATGGGCGAAAAGACAAATACTTCGTCAAACAGTATCAGGAAGAGACAAACTTGAAAGGATATATTCTCCTTGATAGAAGTGCCTCTATGGGATATAAGAGCAAGGGAATAACTAAGCTCCAGTATGGTTCCTATTTAGCAGCATCTTTAGCCTTTTTGATGCTCAGACAGCAGGACTCTGTGGGACTGGCCACTTTCGATGAGAGGATTAAAAAATATATTCCTCCCCGCCAGAGCAAGGGGCACCTTTCGCTAATCTTAGACGAACTGGAGAAACTGGTTCCCTCTTCCCAAACAGGAATAAACCGCTCTCTTCAGGAACTAGGGCAATATACCAAACGACGGGGATTGATTATTCTAATTTCTGATCTTTTGGATGAACAGGAAAAGGTTCTGAATGCTTTGAAGTACTTCCGGTTTAAGAAACATGAAGTAATAGTCTTTCATCTTCTCGACCCCGCCGAGATGGAACTTCCCTTTACCAACGTCCTCTGGCTGGAAGATATGGAGAATGGAAAAAGAGTTCTAACCCATCCCCAGATCATCCGGGAGAAGTATAAAAGTGTAATAAAAGAATTTGTAGAAACGTACAAGTTAAGTTGTTTAAGAAGCGATATAGATTATTGTCTTATGGACACAAAAACTCCTCTTGATTTTGCATTAGGAGCATACCTTGCCAGGAGGAAAATGTTAAGGTGAGAGATGAACATAACATTTTTAAATCCATCGTTCCTGTGGGGTTTACCAGTAGTTTCCATTCCCGTACTTATCCATCTCCTCTCCAGAAGAAGGCCGGTAACTTCCCAATTTTCTTCTGTTAAGTTTATTCAATTAGCCTCCACCACAGTAGTTAGACGGTTTAAATTGAAACAGCTAATCTTACTTATATTGAGGTCTCTTATTCTTCTCCTGTTAACTCTTCTTTTCGCCAGGCCTGTGGTGAGGAGAATGCCTCTGTTTGCCCAGGCAGAAGGGGTCTCACGGTCCAGTGTAATCCTCATCGACAACTCTTATTCTATGGGATATATGAAAGAAGGGGAATCCCTGTTCGCTCTAGCCAAGAAAGTGGCTAGACGTATTCTGAAAATGACCAAAAGAGGTGACCGCGCAGCGCTCTTTTTAATTTCTGATGAGGTAAAGCCTTTAGTTTCCTATCTCACTGACGACAAGCAGATTCTCTGGGAGAGGTTGGAGAAAGGCACCTTGAGTTTCCGTCCTACGAATCTCCTCCCGGGTATCTCTCAGGCATATAAAATTCTCCAGGAGTCCGGTTCACCAAATAGAGAGATTATCCTGATTACAGATTTGGGAATCAACGGATGGCAGGGAATTGACGGAAAGAGTATAAAAGAATTCGACCCGGAAGTGAAATTTATTATTATCGATTTAAATAGGGAATTGTTTTCCAATGTCGCTATAGCAGAAGTCGATTGTCGCCGACTGACTATGGGAGAGACCTCCCAGATATCGGCTAAGATAAGAAATTATTCTAAAGAAAAAATTTCCCGTCTATTTGTTTCAGTTTATCTGAAGCCGCAAAGCAAGTTTCAAATTGACAGAGAAACTGGAGAGAAAGTAGGCCAGGGCTTTGTAGATTTAAAAGGGGGAAGAGAAGCCAGTAAAGATTTCTTCTACAATTTCCCTCGAGAAGGAACTTATCTGGGAAAGGTGGAGATTCAGGAAGACAGTCTCCCATCTGACGATAGATTCTACTTTAAAGCAGAGGCATTAGAGAAAATTAAGGTGCTTCTGATTGATGGCCATCCGGGAATTTCCTCTTTTTCCAGTGAAACATTCTATTTAACACTCAGCCTTTCACCGACCACCTCCGAAGTTTCCACTGGACAGTCACCATTAGTGGTGAAGGTGGTCACGCCGGATGGATTTCCCCAAGAGAAATTAGACGATTTTTCTGTAATCTTCCTGGCTAATGTGGGAAAAGTTACCAGTTCCTTAAGGGAGAGACTCACAAATTTTGTCCGGGAAGGGGGGGGAGTCGTCTTTTCCCTGGGTGATAACGTGAATGCCCAAGAATATAATCTTAATTTTGACAACCTCTTGCCAGCTAAGTTGGTGGAAGTTAAAGGAAAATCTAAAGGAAAAAGAGAATTCAAAGCGATTGATTTTCAAGACTTTACTCACCCAATCTTACAGGTTTTTGCCCAAGGGAAAGAGGGAGATTTAACCCGAACAAGATTCTACCAATACTTCGCCACTCGGGTTAAACCTTCAGCAAAGGTGGTTCTCGGTCTTGCAGATGGACTACCTTTACTTATCGAGGGAGAACTGCCGTATCCCGGGGCAGGGAAGGTGTTACTGTTCACCTCTACTTTAGACCGTGACTGGAATAACTTGCCCAGCAAGCCAGTCTTTTTACCTTTAATCCAACAAATGGTTCGCTACCTAGCTCTCTCTACTTTAAGGGAAGAACCTTGGGGAACTTTTCTTGTTGGCGAGGAAATAAGATATAAACTGGGCCCAGGAGAACTACCTCCATCTGTAGAAATAATCGGTCCTCAGGGAAAAAAGTTTTCAGTGATTCCCGTCCAGAAGAGAGATTTCTCTGGTATAGAATTTGGCCCTGTGGAGGTGCCCGGTATCTATCAGCTCTCATACATAGCGGATGGAAAATGGAATAATAAATATCTACCGCTTAACCTCGATATAGAAAGCAATGAGTCTGATTTGGCCAAAATGGGAACCAGGGAAATAAGAAAACTTTTTCTCACCACACCTATTAAGATAATCGATGACTTGACTAATTTAGAAAAAGAGATTCTACAACTCCTCTATGGAAAGGAAATATCCAAAAACTTAACCTTTCTTTTAGTGGGATTCCTGTTTTTAGAGGTTTTTCTGGCAAATCCACGTGGAAAGAGGTAGTTTGTGATGGGACAAGGGAAGTTTGGCTCGTTACTGGTTATAGGTATAGTTATTTGTAATTTGATTGCCAGTCCTCTTCCAGCCGAGCAGAGGGACAGGTTTGTGTTCAGTCAACTGCGGTATAAAGGAGGAGACTGGGATCCCTATCCTACGGCATATAAGGAGATTCTCCACTACCTGATGACAACTACCAGTGTGAAAGCTCAAAGAGCAAGAAGAGAATTATCATTGAATGCTCCAGAACTTTTCTCTTCTCCTTTTCTGTATATGACCGGTCACGAGGAATTTGCTCCCTTTACTCGGCAAGAGATAGAGAACCTCAAGCGTTATTTATCCTGTGGAGGGCTACTGTTTATAGATGATGCTTCCGCAGGGAAAAATCTCGGCTTCAACAGGGCAGTGCATAGGGAACTGGAAAAACTTTTTCCTGATGGAAAGCTAAAAAGGATTCCTTCAGACCATGCTGTTTTTCGTTCATTCTATCTATCTCCCCGTGTTGTTGGCCGAAGGGTAGGCAATCCTTATCTGGAAGGCATCGATATTGATGGTCAAACAGTGGTAATCTACTCCCAGAATGACCTGGGAGGAGCCTGGGTTAGAGATAGATTAGGGAACTGGCTTTATGAATGTGTTCCCGGAGGAGAATTGCAAAGATTGGAAGCAATGAAACTCTTTTTAAACGTCATTATCTATTCTTTAACTGGCACATATAAGAGAGATGTTATTCATCAACCCTATATTCAACAGAAACTGAAGACTCGCAAGACAGCACCGTAAACGGTGCCCGACCAGGGAGGGGGGGAAGTTAACAGTGGGTACTCTCCATTTTTCTTTAGACCCTAATAGACTGTGGCTGGTAATAGCCGCTATTCTCGTCTTAGTAGCTCTCTTATACTGGAATTTCAAATGGATAGAGAAAAGAAAAGGTCTATTTTTTATCCTAAGGCTATCAATCTATCTCCTTCTCATATTTCTTCTCTTTGAGCCAGTAAGAACTATAGAAGAGAAACCAGATGAAGAAGCAAGCGTCGCTTTTTTGATAGATATCTCAAGCAGCATGGGAGTGAAGGATCCTATTTCCCGGTTCTCTCTGGTCAAAGAATTTCTGAAAGGTCCTTTACTCGAAGGGTTAAAAGAGAAATATAATCTTCTTTTCTTTACTTTCGCCTCCACCTTCAGGCGAGCTACAGTAGAAGAAATCCTGCAGTCGATTCCTCAAGGAAAATCGACAGATATTGGACAGGCTTTGGATGGCTTAGAAGAAGAACTTCGTGGCCAGAGACTGGCGGGAATTTTCCTCCTTACAGACGGAGCTCATAATGTAGGAAGAGATCCCCGTCTGGTAACTGAAAGGATTCCTGCCTCTATCTTTTCCGTCGGTGTGGGGAATCCCCGAGAATTCAAGGATTTGCAAATTTCTGAAGTTCAAGTTAGCGATTTTGTTTTCAAGAATACTCCCACAGATATAGGGGTGAACATAAGAAGTTATGGATTTGAAAATAAGGAGATATCGGTTATTTTGAAGAAAGAGACGGAGATACTCCAGACAAAGAAAGTTCGCATGCCCGAAGACGGGAAAGAGGTCTCTTTGAGTTTGCGATTCACTCCCCGCTTGACAGGCTCTTTCCACTATACGGTTTCCGTTCCCTCTTACAGAGGTGAGATCTCCTTTGTCAATAACAGAAAAGATTTCACTCTCCAGGTACTGCGGGATAAAATTAGAATTCTCTACATCTGTGGACAGCCAAGCTGGGAATATAAATTTTTAAGGACTGCTTTGAAGAGCAACCCCAGCATAGAACTTGTCTCTTTTATAATCCTGCGTAATCCCGAAAATATCTCTATAGTGCCGGAAAATCAGCTTTCCTTGATTCCCTTTCCTACAACAGAAATATTTACTAAACAGATATTCAGCTTCGATTTACTTATATTTGAAAATTTTACCTATACCCGTTTCGGGATTCCCAAAAAGTACATGGAGAACATTCGAAAATTCGTTATGGAAACAGGGGGAGGCTTTCTGATGATAGGTGGAGATAACTCTTTTGCCCGGGGAAGATATAAAGGGACACCGATTGAAGAGATATTGCCGGTGGAAATGGAGGAGGTAAAAGGAAACATTATAGATGGTAAATTCAAAATGTTAACCAGAGAAGCCACTCATCCAATTCTGAGATTATCCGATAACCCGGGAGAGAATAGCCGGATATGGGCAAGGATGCCGGAGTTGGATGGCTGCAATC
>DAOVHK010000085.1 GCA_030671905.1 Clostridia bacterium
CTGGTTAGAGAACCTTTATGTGGGAGGCAATTTCAAGTTTATGTATGGAATGGTAGGGTTCACCCAATTTGATGTATTTTCAGGAGAGGACCTTATGGGAGGTCTGTATAAAGATTATAATGATAGTACGAAGACTTCAACTACAATCGGAGCGGATGTAGGTGCCCTTTACGACTTGAAGGAGAATTGGAAAGTGAGATTTGGAATGGTTGTAAGAAATATAACCTATCCTTCATTTAGCCAGCCAAAAGAAGCAAGAGATAAGGCGGGTTTAGACAAGTACGTTATAGAGCCACAGGTGAGGGTGGGAGCAGCCTACTGGCCTTTAAATTTCATAACTCTTTCTGCAGATTGGGACCTGACCAATAATAAGACAGCTCTCCAGGGATACTATTCCAAAATGTTGAGCTTGGGGGCTGAAGTGAATATTTTCAACAGGTCCTGGCTGAACTTTGCCCTGCGTGGCGGATTTATGGATAATTTAGCTGAGAGTTCCGGGAGTATGTTCACTGCCGGACTCGGTTTAAATATCTTCCATTTCCAGTTAGACTTTGCCGCGGCAATGAGCACTAAAAGCACAACGATAGCTGATAGCCAGAAGTTTCCCACCGCTTTAACCGGCTCAGTTGGCATCTCAGTTAACTTCTAATAGAAACGAGAGCAAAAACTACTGTAGGGGTTCGATTCACCCCGTCCCTGTGTAGGGGCTGGGTTCATCGAACCCGCGAAACGGGCTCAATAAATTGAGCCCCTACGTATTTGTGTAAAAAATGAAGAAAAAATTATTTTTTGCCTTCCTAATATTCAACACTCTTTTTTTCTGTACCAACCTCTGGGCAGGAGAACGGAAAGAAATCTCTATCGTTGACCCTAAGACCAAAAGAAAAGCACTGGCAGTGGCTGATGAAATTCTGGTGAAATTTAAGCCAGGGGTGAAAGTAAAAACTATTAAGGGGATTAATAAAGAACTGGAAGGTCGAATAAGGAAAAAAATCGAGAAAATTAATGTCCATTGTATAAAGGTTCCTCCTCATAAGACGGTTCTGGAGATGATTGAAAAATATAAGAAAGACCCCGATGTCGAGTATGCTGAACCGAATTATATAAGAAAGGCTTTTCTGGAGCCAGACGATCTACAGGGCAATCAATGGGGAATTACTAAGATAAAATTACCGCAAGCATGGGAGACAGAGACAGGGAGTTCCAACATAATTATTGCCATAGTGGATAGTGGAGTAGATTATAACCACGAGGATTTAGATGGTCATATCTGGCTAAACGACGATGATATGGGTGATAGTTTTGACGATGACGGAAATGGATATATTGACGATTACTATGGTTGGGACTTTGTTGGTCCGGATTACATGAGCTCTGCTGAAGATGATGACCCCATGGATGTAGTCGATCATGGAACTCTCTGCGCTGGTATTGCTTCTGCAGAAACGGACAATGGAACTGGAATTGCCGGGGTCTCCTGGAATTCTAAAATTATGGTGGTTAGAGTGCTCGACAATAGTGGACTTAGTGCCGATTCTATTATAGCCCCAGGTATAATTTATGCAGCTGATGAGGGAGCAGATATTATCAGTCTGAGTCTGGGAGGTGCGGGTTCAAGTAGTACACTGGAAGATGCAGTAGATTATGCATATAATAAGGGATGCCTTTTGGTGGCTGCTTCCGGGAACGATAACGAGTCCTCTGTTAATTATCCGGCAGCATACGATAATGTGATTGCCGTTGGTGCAACTAATGAGAGTGATGAGCGCTGTGACCCTGATGATTGGCCTTTCGGTTTGGGCAGTAATTATGGAGCAGAATTGGATGTGGTTGCTCCAGGGAACAATATTTATAGCACTTCCCTTGGTGGATATGGAACTGAATCGGGGACGAGTATGGCTGCACCATTTGTTTCTGGCTTGGCAGCTTTAATCTGGTCCTATAATCCTACCTTGACTAACGTGGACGTTAGAGACACTATTATAAGTTCTGTCGATGATATAGGAAGCAGTGGCTGGGATACGTATACTGGTTATGGAAGGATAAATGCTGAGGAAGCTCTGGCTGCCTTCCTTTCAGAGGAAGTAGTTTATGGGATAATGAACTTTCCCAATCCTTTCCGTCCTGCCCGAACCTCACAGACTACTATCTGCTTTACTACAAGGGAGTCTGTAGCAGAAAGGAATATTGATATTTATAATGTAGTTGGAGAACTTGTTCATACGGCTCCGGAGAGTGAAATATTCTTGAAAGGAATTGACCCTGAGGACAGACGTGTTTATAAATACGAATGGGATGGCAAAAATGATTATGGAGATAGGGTGGCTTCTGGAATATATATATACGTAGTTAATGCTGACGGTAGTAAGAAAACAGGAAAGCTTGCAGTTATAAAATAGGTAGTGTAAGGGTTTATCCCCTTATTATTTGTGGACTTTTGAGATTAAGACCAGTCCTAAAATTCCAAAGATAATATTGGCAAACCAGGCAGCTAAAATAGGTGGCAAGATGTGGTTCTCTCCAATTGCTTTACCTACAGAGAACATTTGCCAATAGAGAAAACAGATAAATAAGCTGAAAGCAAATCCCCTTACTTTCCCGCTTTTTGAAGTCTGCAGAGCAAAGGGAATGCCTACGAGCATAATGATAAGACAGGAGAAGGGAAAGGATATTTTTGAGTAGAGGGCCACTTTTTCTCGAATTGCCGGAATCCCATTTTTGGTCAGCTTTGCAATATAATCTCTCAACTCAAAATAATTCATTTCACCAGGTTTCTTCTGCTTACGGCAAAAATGGTCTAAGCGCTCTGGCAAATAAAAGATTCTTTCCTTAAATTTTTCCTCTCTGATTGTCCCTCCTTGGTCACGTTCAAACTGACGGAAAACTCCATCATAAAATATCCAGTAATAGCCTTTCCAGACAGCTTTTTTGGCATAGATTTGATTTATTAGAGCAGAGTTTTTGTCGAATTGGTCGACTGATACTTCTTTCATTAATTTTTTTTCTCCGTCGAGGTGCTTGATGGTGTACATCCTTCCTTGTTCCCCGGCTATCACCAGGTTGTCCTGCTGTTGATAATTACTTATCTTTCGATGCTTCACTTTAACATTGTAGATGTAATCTACCCTCTGATTGGCATAAGGCACAATGACTTCACTGAACAAAAGAGACCCCATAACCAGGAACAGGCAGAAAACTAACAGAGGAGATAGAATTTTGTATAGGCTTATTCCGGAGGCTTTCATAGCTGTAAGTTCGTTATGGCGGACAAGACCTCCCAGGGAGAAAAGAGTGGCCAGAAGAACCGCTACAGGAAATGTCTGAACCAGCCATTCAGGTGTTCGCCAGAGGAGGTATTCTGCACAAACCAGAAGGGGAGTTCCCATGTCGATCCATTTGACGCGCTGGTAAAATAGTTCAGAAATTATGAGTAAGGAGGCAAAAGCAGCCATTCCCAGGAGAAATGGTTTCAAGAATTCATTTAATATGTAACGAGTTAAGATACGCATTTAAACATTCCTGTTTTTGCACGGTTGAAACCGTGCCTACAAATGCTCCTTTCATTCATTTTGCGGTTCTGTAAATCATCCAGGTGCCGGCTATCCCTGTTATCAAATTTGGTATCCACACACTGAAGAGAGGAGGAGCGATTCCTCTCTCTCCCATAGTAATCCCTTCCACCAGGAGAAACCAGTATAACAGAAACAGACCCAGGCTCAAGCCAAATCCAATCGATTTCCCCCCCTTGCGTGATTTTATTCCCAGGGGAATTCCAATTAAGCAGAAAACAAATGAAGCAAAAGCAAGGGACCTACGCTGGTGGTATTCTGTTTCTAATGAACGAGTAGGGATATTATCTCGTTTCAGTCTTCTTATCTCCTGTAGAAGTTCAGATTTTCCCATCTGTCTGATTCGTTTAGCCTTCGGGGGCGGAGTTTGGGTAAGGTCGAGTGAAATATCGTAATTCTTAAAATAAGTTATGCTGTACTTGTTGGGGTCCTGTTTATCTTTCTGTTGGATGCTCCCATCGAATAACCGGAAAACCACTTGTTGCTTATTGCTTAACATATTTCCGCGCTGGGCGGTGATTAGTGTGGGAAAACCATCCTTTTCCATTTTATACATAATTATGCCCGAAAGTTTTCCCTTTTTTTGCTTAATCTTCTCTACATAAAGCCTGTAATCCTTTATTTCCAGGAAGGTGCGCTCTTCAAGTTTAAGTATGGGATTCTTTTGGACTATCTGGTAGTATAGTTTGTGGAATTGATTGTAAGAGCGGGGTGCTATCTGCTCGTTAAAGAAGACTAAAAATATACTAACAATGAAGCTCAGAATAATGACAGGGAGGAAGATACTGTATAGACTTACACCCGATGCCTGGATTGCAGTTATCTCATTATCTGAAGAGAGCCTGCCAAAACAGATAAGGGTGCCCGCCAGGATTGCCATGGGAATGGTGTAAACGAGAATGGAAGGTAATACATATCCGAGAATCTGGATAACTGATAACAAGCTCACACCTTTACTAATCAGGAGGTTTATAGAATCGAATAATCTTTCCATAATTAAAATAAAGGTAAATATGAAAAGAGCAAGAAAAGTAGGGGGTATGAATTCAGTAATAATATAGCGATGTAGAATTTTCATTTTAAGGGTAAGTCCAAGAAATAACCTGGAGTTTGCGTTTTTTCTATTCAATACGATTATACATAATTACATCGATTATATCAATTGTAAAATTCTATAGCCTTTCAAAAGCGGTTGACAATAAAGGGAGTCTGTGATATAATCATTTTAGAAGCTACATAATTTATAAGGTTAGCCTGTCTTTTCCGAAAAGGCAAACTCCGAGAAATCGGAGGACGCAAAACCACAGTCCCGCACAGCGGGAGGCTGGGTTACCGAAGGAAGACACGCAGAGAACTATTTAGCCGCGAACCAGTGATTCGGATGCGGGTATTACTTTTTTTGGAAAAGACTGGGGAGCGGTTTTTTTATTGTAAATTGGGATTAAATTAGTTAGAATTAGCTTAAATTGTCGGGGTGGACAGTAAAATGTAGGGGTCGGATTTATCCGACCCGCGGGGTTGATGAACCCAGCCCCTACACAGGGGCGGGGTGAATCAAACCCCTACAACGAAGATTTTAAAGGAAAAATGTTACTTTCCAGAAAGATTATTCTATTAGCTTTGATTGCATCCATTGGACTTGCTTTAGTGAGTTCTATGGACGTTAGGGGTGGTGCACTCGAAGATTTTGATGCCTTTATAAAAGAGAAGGAAAAAGAGAAGGAATTTATCTCCTATAGTCAAGAAGAATGGAATAAGATGAGGGATGAGAAGGAGCAAGGAATATTTATAATTGAAGAAGAACTTTTGGCTCCGCCGAAAGTGAAAAAGGTAAAAGAAATAAAACCAGAAGAGGAAGAAGTTGTTCCCCCTCTTCCCGGAGGGATTGGTATAATCCTTCCGTTTGAGTCGAGGTTGAACATATCGGGACAGAAGAGGATCTCGATGAAGTACGGTGCTGTATTCTATAAGGATGAGGAGGAGAGGACAATTACTGGTACTCCCGCCGGGGTGACTGAGGGGTTTGATATGGACCAGGAACTCCAGGTGAAGATTAAAGGAAACGTGGGTACAAAAATTACGGTTAATGTGGACTATGATGATACTGTAGAGGATAAAAGAGATATCTCCGTGGTGTATAAAGGAGACCCTGATGAAATTGTTCAGGAGGCAGCATTCGGAGATATTACCCTGGAACTTCCAGCAACCGAATTTGTTGCCTATAAGAAGAGCGTATTTGGAGGGAAATTGAATATGCAGTATAAGGAATTTAAATTGATGGCTATTGGCTCACAGACTAAGGGAATACCGGAGGAGAAGAAGTTTAAAGGTAAGAGCACATTTGAAAAGAGAGATATTAACGATACATCGTATCGGCGGCGAAAATATTACGAGTTGTGGAATACAAACATTCAGAGCGGAACTGAACAGGTCTATATTGATGACCGGGATGGGACAAACAACCAGAATGGTGCCTGGATGACCGTGAGAAATGACAGCCCTCTTCTGACTAGCGCCACATATTACGGATACTTTAATCTTCAAGTTCCGGGACAGGATTACACGATAGACTATATCAAAG
>DAOVHK010000030.1 GCA_030671905.1 Clostridia bacterium
CAATCCGGCCGGGGTTCTCACCATCTCGAACCCGTCGCCAGACTTGTCCCTCCTTATTCGTCGCGACGGCGACCCTTTCGCTTCGCTTCAGTCGGTGGCCGGCCTGCTCACCATCTCGCAGGCGTCGCTAACCCGTTCCTCCTTATTCGTCGGAACAGCGACCCCCTTATTTACTAAATTTTCTGCAGTTTATCATAATTCAAATAACATTGTCAAGAAAAATCCTCAAGGTTTTCCATCACTTTTTACCTCTACGATGCTCCATTTCCGCTTGCAGCTTGATGATAGCGCGACGAGCTTTTTTGTGGTCAGTATCCAGTTTCAGAACTATCCGCCACTCTTTCATCGCCTGAGAAAGGTCTCCATGAGCGTAAGCCACCAATCCATCCTGGTAATGCATAGTAATTAATTCTTCTTTCTCTTCGCTTGTAGTACCAGTCTTTTCTAATTCCTTTACATATTCTTCGATTTCTTCTTCGTAGTCAGAATATCCAATCCCTTCCCCTGATATTTTCAATCTCTCTTTGGCTTTGGCAATATATCCCCTGGCACCATTGTGTGAAGGTTCCATCTTTAATACTTCTTCCCACTGCCTGATGGCCTCTTTGAACCCTCCTGCCAAATAGTAGTTTATCCCCTGTCTGTAATAGACCTCTATCTTCTCTTCCTTGGCGCTTCTTGCCCCACCCTTCTTTCCTTTCCCCCGAGAGTTTACACGGGCAATCTTATCTCTCGCTTTCTTTAAGTAGTCTTTTGCCCCCCTATGCGTGGGGTCTATCTTGAGCACCCCTTTCCATTCTTTAATCGCCTTGTTAAACTGTCCTTCAGCATAGTAGTCTATCCCCCGAAAATAACGCTTCTCTACAGTTTCCCGAAGTTTCCTCTCTTTTTCCTCCTTCTTTATCGTAGCTACCTTTTCTTTGGCTCTGGAGAGGAGCTCTCGAGCTTTCCTATGTTGGGGATTAAATTTTATGACTTCTCCCAACTGTTTAATTGCTTCATTAATCTTCCCTTTATTGTAGTGGGCCAATCCATCGCGATACAGAACCTCCGCTTTCTCAAATGCTTCTTCTTCTTGCCTTCGCTTCTTGGCAATTTTGATAAATTCGGGAATCTCTTTGTTTAATGGGTCAATCTTAAGCGCATTCTCCCATTGAGAAATCGCCTTCGCCCACTCACCTTTAATATAGAAGACTGTCCCTTGTGCATAATACAACTCAGCAACAGTTTCAAAGTCTCCTTTATTCACAATCTTTTCCAGCCGCTTTCCAATCAGCTCCAGATACTTCTTTGCCTCTTTATGTTCTGGTTCGATTTCCAATGCTGCATTAAATGCCTCACTGGCCTTCAAAAACTCACTGCGTTTGTAATGTTTTATTCCCTTATCATAACTCTCTTTCACTTTCTTCTTCCGTTCAGCAATTACAGTTTTGGCTCTCTTCAGAATCTCTTTCCTCTCAGATTCCCTTCTGGCCTCCACTTCCTCCAGAAATTTCCTTCCTGCTTTTTCCAGATAATCCTTGGCCTGGTTATTAGTAGAGTCCAAAAATAAAGCCTCTGAAAAATTTTCCATCGCCGATTTGTAATTTCCTGCTTCATAATTTGCCAGGCCCTGCTTAAAATATTTTTCAGAAGACACTGTCTCGGCAGGTAAAATTTCCCGGGGAATATAACTCAAGGCCAACAAAAGAAAGAAAGCCAGGAATAGTATCTTATAGCTTAGCCCCTGAATGTGAAATTGACTTCGCCTGAACATACTTAACTCCTCGGCACAAAATTAACCATCATAATCCATTACATATTTTACTACAAGAATGTTACACTGGTGTTACAGAATTGTTACATTTTTGTTAATTTTTGGCAAGCATTTTTTAGGTGGGTTAACTTGAGGGAATGTTGGTGAGAAAAAATTGTAGCAAAGCACAAGCTTTGCACAGATTAAATCTGTGCCTACAATGGCTCTGTACAATATTTGTAGGCACAATTTCAAATTGTGCAGGTTGTAGGCACGGTTTCAACCGTGCAATCAGGAACATTCGTAGGCAGAGTTATCTCTTTCCAACTACGACTAAATCACATTCCATTATGGCGGACTCTTGTCCATTTCCAGACCTCTTATCTTATCTAACAGATTATCAAAATCGATCGGTTTAAATAAGTAGTCAACCGCTCCCATCTGGATTCCTCTCTTTTTGCGAATTCCATTAATTACTGATATCATCATCACTGGAATTGAATTTAGGCCCTTATCTCTCTTGAGAGCTTCCAGCACTTCAAAGCCATCCATCTCAGGCATAAGCACATCTAAGGTAATAAGGTCTGGAGCACTTGTCCTGGCCTTCTCCAGAGCCTCTTCGCCGCTTAAGGCAAGAATTGCCTCATACCCTTCCGCTTCTAAATTAATCTTGATCAGATACCCCACCGGGAATTCATCGTCGATAATTAAAATTTTTCGCAGTTTCATAATACCCCTCCTTTAAAAATATAGATTTTGTGGGGAATTTTATATAAAAAATGCCGGACCCCCCCCATAACGGGTTCCCCATACTCGTTATCGGCAGCCCGGCCGGTTCAACTGCAATGTTGTCTATCTTGTAACCCCGAGGCTTTGCGCCCCCTGATTGCTCAGGGTTTGCCCTTTCGGAATATTGAATTATTTCAAAAATCTCCTGTAGCAGCAAAGCGTAATCTTTGCTTTCCTGCCCTTCTTTTGGGCGACCACCCCCTTTCCACGGAACCCCTACAATGCAGAGCTATTGCTCTCTAACTACAAATTATGCCTCAACCTTATATACCTTCTCTTGGTCCTTGATTCCTTCAAGATAGTTCTTATCTACCTGTGTTGCCGGCAGAATAATCGTGCCATCCCTCCTAATCTGAGGCAATAACTTTCCTGCCTGTTCAGGGTAGTTCTTCTTTATGAACTCTATCAGCCACTTGGAAACCTTACCCTCTATGGCTACAACCAGTCCTGCTGCTGTAGATAATACTTCTCCCTCTCCCGCTGGATTCAGTAGCACCCAGAGAATCCTCTCCATCATCTTCTCATCTCCATCCTTTTCCCATCTATCCATCTTATCGGTAATAATCCTAATCTTAGTCCCATTACCATCTGTCTTACCCACGAGCCTCTCATTGATGATGGAGAATACTGCCTTCGCACTTATCTTCCGAGTCCTTGATATGCCTACTATTCCTCCTGCCTTGCTCAGTGTTTCCTCATCAATTATCAACTCCTTATTTACTATCCTGGCCACATCCTCTATCGATAGACCACACGCGCTCATATAGTCCCTTAACATCTCTTCCATAACTTCTCTACTTACATCTCTTCTACTGGAAACAAAGGCAAACTTGACCCTACCGAGGTTCCCTTCTTCCTCTGCTACATCAATTATCCTCTTCATAACTTTGAGAGCCTCGATACTCTTCGGCCTGACTCTTAGTTCTGTCCTCATTTGTGAAGGAGTAGCCTCTTTATCAAGCTTTATTTCCAAGAGAGCATCCAAGTCGACCGCAACTACCTGTGTCACTTTACCCCCGAAGACCTCCGGTCTAACTTGATACTCTAAGAATAGCTCAGCCTTTGTTCTCCCCAAGCCAGCAGCTTTAGCCGGCGATAACTCCGTTCCCGACTTGAAGATTGCCCGTAGGCTACCCGACTTCCTGGAGCGACTGATTGCCATAAGATAACTGGTGACACTAGCAAATTCTGCAATATAGAATAGCGCGCCAATATCTTCCTTACTTCCCAAAGGAATCTCAAATACAGGATAGCCTGCCTCTTCTAATTTACTCGTCACCCTGAAGGGCGACCCACCAAAAACTGGTCGGGCACTCTTCAGAGTGCCGTTCAACCTAATCGCAATAAATGCTGTATTCTTTCCATAGCTTTCAGGACTGGCCAACTCCCCTTCCAATATGGGAATAATTCCCTTACCTTCTCTTCCCAGAAGTGGAATCAGTTCTCCCCAAGCCTTAGCGAATCCTTTTAGTTCCTCAGGCAATACCAGAAGTATCCGGTTCCGTCCTGCCTTCCTCATAGCTTCCTGCAAGATTAGCAATTGAGCACCCGGGTTATTATTAACATCCATCTCCCTGCACATCGCCATACCTTTTTTAACACCCTTCAGGAATCTCTTTATATCCACACCTTGTAATTTTAATAGAACCAATAACCCTTCGGCACGATTAAATCTCCTCAGGGATTTCATCTTCCCGGCTTCCTCAGCAGAAACTTTCCTGCTTTCTCCTATCCATATGAAATGCTCACTTACTTTAGATTTTATCTCCCCAATAGGAACTTCCCGGCTCCTGTAAAATTCAGTTAACTTCGCATAGACATATTCATATGGACGCCCTGGATAGGAAACCACAAACAGAGTCTTCTCCGGATTTATCTCCTTTGTTTCTATAGCCCTTATTGTTTCTTCTTCAATTACCTCTACTTTCTTGTAATTTCCTCTCACCTCTTTGACAAATTCTTCAATTCCTCTTACCCTTCCTTCCATCTCCTGGACAAGAGGTGTCCATTCCAACAATGAATTAATCTCCGTATTCCCCTGGTAAGCACTTTCCTCCGCACCTAACTGCGCTACCTTTTTCCTTTCATTTAATTCCTCTATAAGTGCCATTATCTCGGTAATCTCTTTCTCAGGCAATTTCTGCCTTAGAACACCAAACCAGCTCATCCTCATTTGTTCCCTCTCCGAAGGCCGATGAAGAATAACCGAAACAAACCTCCTTCCTATCTCTACCACAGGCTTCCCAACCTCCCGTACAATTCCCAGAGCCAAAACCTCAGGCAATCTGAATACTGCCACTTTCACCAGATATTCCCTTACAATACAAACCTGGCGATAAAATTCCTTAACCAAATTCCTTACCGACTCAATTGCCTCTTCCAATCTAATGGCTCTATACCTGACAGGAATTCCCATAACCCTTCCACCAATATCTACAGCCACCCCAGCAAAGAAAAGCATCCCAATAAATCCACCTAAGCTAGCTAAGGCTAGCAAACCATTCCCCGGAAAGCCAAAAGCAGCCTGGAGTTGATGAATGCTCGGATTATTATTGATTAAAGTCGACTCTAAATTATTAGCCAAAGTAGTAGGCATCCCATAGGCAGATGAAACTTTCCCAAACAGAATTGTTAATACTGCACCCAAAGGGATAATGAAGGGGAAGATGGATTTGAGGGATGGTTTCCCGTTTGAGCCGGGGCCGCCTCCCTTATTAGGCGGAGAAACGGTTTCTGGTTTTGCTTTTTTCTTACCCGAAACTGATTTTACATCCCACCAGCCGGCCCAGGCTTCAAGCACAATCTTTCTAAGAAGTATGAAATTAAAGTTTGTGCAGAAAACAGGTATCCAGTATTTTAATATGGCAAACATTAAAAGGGCAACAAGGGTTGAACCAAAGCCGTTGGTAAAACCGTGTTTTAATGCAATTTGCCAATCCTCAGGTTTTATTCTTAACCACCGCTGTAAGAACGCGTAAGCTCCTCCAAAAAATCCGATAAATAACAGGCTAAATACAAAACTTGCCAACCCCCCGAAGGGATTTAATGTGTTTGATAGAAACGTAACGCAAAACATCACCGGAAGGGCAAAGCCAGTAAAGAAGATGCTGTTGCTAAATTTAAGTGCCCTTACTTTAAAGAAACCGGGTTTTATGCCGCTTAATTTAAAGCTTCTTTTATCGCTTATCCAGTTTCTTAGGGCTGTAAGCACAAACCATAAAACAGTCTTGCCTAATGTAAACCAACTTGATACCATTGAAGCAAACGCCGTTGCCATTGATATTGATATCTTAATCCGGTTTATTTTTTCAAAACGCGTCAATTCTTTTATATTTTTTTCATCGCGCCATCTTGCAAAGTCTTTAACTTCAAATGTAAACTGCCTAATCACACCTTTTATAACTAATAGCCATAACTCAAGTCGGTTCCTACAATCTCTTAAACTTGCTTGCTTTCTTTCATGGCGCCTTCTGGCAAAGGATTTAACCATTCTTGCAACAAGACCCGTTTGGCGTTTATCTTTAATAATGGCCTTCTTAATTATAAGAAACCAGACAAGCAAACCAAATGCGATAAGCACAACAAACCAGGCGCCAACAAGACTATGAGCGTGAATTAATAATCTTGTCGCGCCAATAATGCCTAATAGCAAGCCACCCAGCATTATTATGCGTAATCTGCGTCTGGTCTTTCTAATATCACTTAGGGGATATTTCCTTTGAGCCTTAGCCGCCATATAACCACCTTTATCGGACTCATTTTTCTTGCCCGAAAATATAGGAAGAATATCTCTTAAATCTTCTATATTTGTTAATTTATCCGATTTTTCCAATCTTTCTGCGACTTGATTCCACCTTTTTTTATCTATTGATAATTGTTTAGCAAGTTGTTTAGCCTTTTCCTTGAGATTTTCAGGGACTTCTTCAGTTAAAGTTTCCGAACCGATTTTATTTCCTTTATATTCATCTCCTTTAATTTTAGAGCGCTTTAATACACGCGGTGGTTTTACAGCTCCTCCCAATTTCCCACAATCCGGGCAAGCATCAATTATGTATCCATCTTTTGTCTCAACCCAAACATGTAGGAAGTTTTCACCTTTCCAAGAATATACCTTGAAAAATACATCGCATTCAATTCCCTGCCTCTTCAATCTCCTTTCTACCTCAAATGAATGGCCTTCACACGATGTTATACGCAACCTCTTCTCCCAGAATTCCTGTTTATGTTTTTCTATAAATTCTCTTGCCTCTTGCGCAATGCTCAAGTAATCCCTTGCCCTCTTGCCTTTTACCCGAGCAAATCTATGTTTTCCTTGTTCTTTACAATGGATTGTTAATAAATCTATCAATTCCCCTGCTTGCGCAATATGGATAGGTTGGATGTCCTGGCTAAGTTGTTTTAAGGAATCCAATATCTGTTCCATCCAATGTAATGTAAAACTCCGGTTAACTCTATGTTCTAAATAAGTTGCCGATTTTAAATTATCTTTTAAAGTAGATGTATCTTCTTTTGCCTTCTCTAAATCAGAACACCACTTTTTACCATTAAATCCGGGATAATTATTTGCTTTGCTTATTTGTTCATTCAAATAAGGCAAATGTATCTTTATACAATCTTCAATTAAACTACTTAGCTGATCTTTTAACTCCGCTGGAGAGGTTATTTCTAATTTCTCAATACCATTTAAACTAAGCTTTATTGCAATCTGGTTGCATTGAATCTTTTCAACATAACCATGGATCAGCTCCAGATAGCCTGTTACGATTGCAATTTGGGAAGTAAGGTTAGTCACACGGTGGGTAAGACGTGTTCCGGGTTGACAATATTCCACAGAAAACTCATTAGTAAGAAAATCTCTTTTCTTTTGCAATTTATTTTGGTAAAACTCAATCTGTTCTAAAAATCTTTCGGAAGCTTCTGCGCTTTCTGTCCATTTCCCTGATTTCATATCTAAAAGATACCTTTTTAATTTCGCATACTCATTATCAAATTCCCTTTCAAAACCTCTAATCTTGTATAAACCAACTAAGCTTTTTATAATCTCCTTCCAGGTGGGTAAAGATATACCGAGAATTCCTTTATGGCGTTCTTTTCTAAATGTCTTTTTTGATTGCTCAGGTACTTCGACCCCACTTGGGTTCGGGGCAGGTTTCCGTTTAGTTTGCGAAACGGTCCTTGGTCTGTTGCTTTCCACAATCTGTTTGAATTCTTGCTTTGCCTTTATCTCAGCCTGCCTTATTCCCTCGCGGGTAAGTCCCAAGACAGCGCCAACCTCATCCAACGTAAGGTAGTCCCTATCCATAGGAAAACCTGTTAGAGGATGTATAATAATTTTTGGAAATCGCTTCAGTAATTTTTTCTCTTCTTCTGGGGTAAGGCCTTTTATCCCATAACGAAGCTCTAAAATTCTCCTCTTTTTGGGGTCTCGCATCTTATCAATAGACTCTCGTACCAATTCGCGTTTATCAAACTCAGCTACTGCTACTTGCGGGTCTACTGCTTTTATATCTTTCAACAAAGCACTTAACTCCTCTCCTTCTTCGTCCTCACCAGAAACAAAGTGGAGAGACCAAATCTTTAAAACAGGCTCTAACCGTTTTAGCTTTTTAAGTCTTTGTATCAATTTTCGATATTTAATTTTATAACTCTTCTTACTTTTCGTTTCTTTGTCAGCCGTCTCTAATTCTTCCAACTTCTTTCTGAGTCGGAAATATTGAGACTCAAGCACTGGATCGACCCTTATTGTCCTCTTGCCATACTGGTAGAATCTAAGCTGTGCCTGGCGTATCCACCAAGAGGCATAGGTAGAGAATTTGGTGCCTCTCTGGGGGTCAAATCTCTCAACAGCTTTTCTCAAGCCAAACCAGCCTTCCTGAAAGAGATCTAATATTAAGATTTTCCTTTTCTCTACGAGCCCTCTTACCTGAGGCAACTCGGATATAACATCGGCCCAGCGCAGGATAAGCCCTGTATTGCCATTCATCACAAACTCAAGAGCAACCGGACTACCTCTTCCTATCTCATCCCATAAGGCTATGAGCTGTTGCTGAGTGAGAGAACCGAAATCAGCATAACCTTTGATAACATCCGTCTTGATTTTTCTATCTTGAAATTCACTTATATGATGCTCTTTTACATTGGTATTGTAATCGGGCACAATCTCCCATATACGAGCAAGGTCTTTCTTACGTTCGACTGCATCCTCTTTACTGACCTTTTGGGCATCCTGGTCAAATGGCAAGACCCTCAAGATCTCACGGAACATCTTTGTGCGCTGTCTTGAACTAGCGTCCTGGATAATTGTCTTCATTTTTTCTACGTGTTCTTCAAAAAAGCGGTGTCGGAATAGCTCAAAGGTTCCGCCAAGTACCCTTTTCAATACTTCAATGGCCCAAACATCTGTTCTTTTCAGTTCATCTTTCTCCGGGAATCTGTGATTTTGTAGATAAAATTGCCATAATCTTTGCTTGAAACCTTTAGCGTTATAGAGAAAATCGTGCGTATCTGAAGGATGCTCTTTAACCTCATATCTTAATCGGTAGGCAATATTGGAAAATCTATATTCATCAATTAAATGTCTGGTAGCACCAGTCATTTTCATAAGCTTTTTCTTAGTGATAAACGGCATATCTTCTTTGCTCTTCTCGATAAATTTGATAATATCGCTAATACTGACTCTTCTTTTATGAGTCACCGCAGAACATATCGCCGCTACCAAATCAGCCCAGTAAAGCCGTTGTGCCATCTGCCTTGTCTTAGCTGTGGCAAGGTTGCTTCGATTAAGCTGTTGCACCAGTTTCTTAAGGACAAGGCTGGCAAAATACTTTGCTCTTTCCTCTCGCTTCCAGACTTTTGAGCTTAACGTAAACATTTTCTGATAAAAATCAAACAAACGGATAATCTTATCTCTTCTCTGTTCTTGCTTGCTACTGTCGGCATCTTCTATCATTTCGAACAAAAGCCCGGCAACAGAATCAACTTCATACCGGTCATCATAAGCCATGATGATTCTGTCCACAATATTTTGGAAGCGGACTGCAAGAGAAGATTCAGGCACCTCGGAGGAAAGAACTTTCTCAAAGTAATTCCTGGTTTTGATTATCGCTTCTAATTCCATAAACTCACTTAGTCGTTTTCCATCTCTGTTTTTCGCAAACAGCTTCTTCCATGAAATTCCATACAGTTGACTCAAAGCCCTTCTTGTCTTTTTCTCCTTGGGGATAGCGCCCCTCTCCCACTGCGCTATCGTCGTACGGCTCTCAATATCTAAATCAAACTCATCCACTAATTTCTCCCATAAATCCTCCTGGGTAAAACCGAGAGATAATCTTAAGAATAAGAATTTATCTTTGGGATATCTCAGATTATCAACAACATACCTGCGGCTAAAACCTGTAAGAAGCACAGAGATGCTTTGAGAAAACACTTTAGCTAACGCTTTTATATGGGAAGGATAAGGATAATTGGTTAGATATTGCTCTATATGGGTGATAGTCCCTGCACCTATATGAGTCCTGTTAGTTAATTCTTCAGGAGTTATGCCATAAATCCAACGAAGAATCAAAACACGCCTGCTAAGACTGGGTTCTTTTTTCTCCTTCTCCAGTGGAAGCATAACTGGCTCTCGCATAGCCAGTTGTAAACTCATGCCTGTTACCAGAGTAGATGTGCCAACTCTTAGAGCCTTGGAAAGAACAGGAATAATCTTTACATCCGGATGGTGTATGTGGGATAACCAATCTCGGACAGTTTTAGGCATTGTCTCAATTTCTTGCTTTAAGGCTTTGGCTGCTTTATACATAGCGATTAGAAGGTCTTGCTCGTCCCATCCTCGCTTGTCCATAAACACCTTGATGCGGTCTCCTATGAGCATCTCATCAAGAGTAACATCCTGAATCTCTGTTAAGTCGACTTCATTTGCAGTGGAGATAGATTTGCCTTCGTTCATTGCGTATTGCCTGGTTTCACCCTTTGGCACAGTCATCCCCAATGGGAGTTTCTTGAAAATCTTTTTTGTGATGACATTGTTATAGAGAGCATGAAAACCAAAGGCAACGATGGGACCTAATACGGGACCAATGCCCGGGATGAGATATGCGCTTCTGAAGAGAGCTCCTAAAAACATAAAACCAAGGACATGAGAGGGAATAGTATCACCATAATCAATAATTTTATCGTTTTTCCATTTATAGAGGCGGGAATGAGAGGCGCCATAGAGGTAGGCACTAGTAAGGAAGAACCATATAAAATGGGATGGGTCTAAGAAACCCAATGTGGCTAAGAACCAAGGCAAACTAAGGAAGAGCCCTGAGAAGATTCCTTCCTCAAGAGTGAAGCTCCACCTTGCAGCAGTCCCAAGAGTAATCCAACCCTTGTTGATAAAAGGCTGCCAGAGCCAACCAATCATACCGGTTGGGGTTTTTCCATTATTTCCAATACTTTCGAGAATATCTTTAGTATCTCTCATAATCATAAGTTCTTCGTTAGTGGGAATAACTAATGCGGCTATTTTAGATTCGGGGGTGGTGATTATCTTCTCTTTGGTTGGCGACACATTACTTGCAGGGTCTATTTCTAAACCGAGGAATTGCAAATTCTCACAAACCGCTAATCTAAGAGCTGTATCGTTTTCGCCAATGCCTCCTGTAAATACTATAACATCTACGCCATTCATTTTTGCCGCATAACCACCGATATATTCTATAAGACGTTCGATAAAGACCTGGCGGGCAAGTTTTGCTCTCTCATCCCCATCATCTATGCTTTTTAAGATATCCCTCATATCTTTGCTCCTGCCTGAAAGCCCTAAAAGTCCGCTCTTTTTATTCAAAATCTCTATTATCTTTTTTATAGATAAATTTTCTTTTTCTGCTATGAATTCTATTATTGCAGGATCTATGTTTCCTGAGCGTTCTCCCATAACCAGGCCTTCTAATGGTGTAAAGCCCATACTGTTGGCAACAGATTCACCACCATCGATTGCTGTGACGCTACACCCATTTCCGAGATGACAAGCTATCGTTCTTACCTTTTCCAAAGGTTTTCCTAATATCTCTGCCGCCCTTTGTGAAACATATCTATGGCTTGTTCCATGAAAACCATATCTTCTTATGCCATATTTCTCATACCATTCATATGGCACACCGTAGAGAAATTCTTCTGGTGATATAGTCTGATGGAATGCAGTATCAGGCACCGCTACTTGAAGAGCACTGGGAAATAATTCCTCACATGCTTCTATCCCTATAAGATTATAGGGGTTATGGTTTGGAGCTAAACTAATATTCTTTTTTATAGCAGTTTTAACCTTATCATCTATTAAAACAGACTCTGTGAACTCTTCGCCACCATGGACAACTCGGTGTCCTATGGCCTTTATAGCTTCTCGCTTTACAGGTAATTCATCTATAATTAATCTTATAGCTTCAAGATGTGATGAAACACTGCCTTTTTCGCCAATCCTTTCTACAATACCTTTGGCAATGAGCGACTCACTTTCCTTATCAAAAAGTTTCCATTTGACCGAAGAGCTACCGGAATTCACGACAAGTATACAATTTTTGCCTTTTACTCCAGAACACGCCAGAACCATTGAGGTATAAATCTCATCAATATCGGCTCCGCGCGACATATCAAATACAGGCTTAGAGCACCCACCAGAAATTATGCCTAAGCCATCAAAGTTGCATATTCCTTGTAGCATCTTGTAAGCAATATTTGCTGTATTCAAGTCGGGAAATATTATCGCATTATATTTACCCCTCAGAGCTTCATCTAATCCCATTGGACCATCTACAACAAATTTATCTCCTATTGCTTCTCTCGTGATTTCCATCGCTTCTCTTACTTTGTTACTTTCTACATTTTTTCCAGAGACAAATGCCAACTTAACATCACCACTGATATAATCCGCTACATCCTGAGCTGTATTCACAGCAATATTGGAAAGTTCCTTGGCGTCTTTTGGACATCCTGTAAAAGCAATATCAGAAAGGATTAACTTTCCGTCAGTGCCCACATCTTTAGATTGCGAACACATCAAAAAGCCTCCGGATGGAGTTTTAACACCTTCCTTTATCCCCACAAGCATCTTGATAGCTAAAATAACATCAGCAGAATCATACACACTTCCTGCAACCATGCAGTCAGCCTTGCCTAAAGCTACCATCCCTGCTCCGTAATTAAGCGCCAGGGGTGTGGATTTGGTCAAAATTCTCTCTGCAACCTTTTCAGCATTTTCAGTCCTCTCACCAAGAGCTTGTAATTCACAGTAACGCTTTACAAGTTCACCAATTTCTTCAGCCTCAGGGTCTATAATTTCAGCTCCTTGTATATTAATTTCTTTTTTCTCAGCAACTGATTCTATCTCCGACCTCTTCCCTAAAAGCACAACCTCACCTAACCCTTTCGCTAAAAATCTTTCCACAGCCGCTAACACCCTTCGATTTGTGGACTCAGGAATAACAATGCGCGTCTGTTTAGATTTGGCAATTCTTTC
>DAOVHK010000176.1 GCA_030671905.1 Clostridia bacterium
TATCGGGTCACCTTCGATTTACCAACCATTGTGGCTCGTAGTTCCAACAATTTTGGTCCCTATCAGTATCCCGAAAAGATAATTTCCCGATTCATAACAAATGTCCTGGAAGATAAGCCCCTTCCCCTTTATGGCGATGGAATGAATGTAAGAGATTGGCTCTATGTTATAGACAGCTGTGAGGCAATTGATTTGATTTTACATAAAGGTAAAGAAGGAGAAATCTACAATATCGGCGGTGGTAATGAGTTAAGAAATATTGATCTAACTAAGATAGTGTTAAAGGTGCTGGGAAAACCAGAAAGCCTAATTCAGCCAGTAAAAGATAGACCAGGTCACGACAGAAGATATTCTCTCGATTGTTCAAAAATCGAAAGGGAGTTGGGTTGGACTCCTGGCTTCGATTTTGAGAAGGCTCTGCAAGAGACAGTGAAGTGGTACGTAGATAACCAGGGATGGTGGAAGAAATTAAGGGACAAGGAAAAGCAAGGCTAAGAATGGAGTTAGTATGCGCATTCTTATTACCGGTGCTTGTGGAATGCTGGGAAGAGATTTAGTGGAGGTTCTTTCTGAGGGTCAGAAATTATATCTTTTAGATAAAGAGACATTTTCACCATCACTGAGTTCTCAGTTTTCCACTCTTACCCTTGACATCACCGACAGCGCAAAAACTTACACAGAAGTCACCAGGATAAACCCGGATATAGTTATCCATGCTGCTGCTTATACTGATGTAGATGGGTGCGAAACGAATAGGGACTTAGCATTTAGAGTCAATGCTTTAGGGACACGCAATATTGCTCTTGCCTGCCAGAGATTCGATACCGAGCTACTTTACATCAGCACAGATTTTGTGTTTAATGGGGAGAAAGGCGAGCCGTATTTAGAGTTTGATAGACCAGACCCTCAAAGCATCTATGCTAAATCGAAATATTGGGGAGAATTATATATTAAATCTCTTTTAAATAGGTTTTATGTAGTTCGCAGTTCCTGGCTTTTTGGAAAAAACGGGAAAAATTTTGTAGATACAATCTTAAAACTGGCAAAACAGAAAAAAGAGATAGAAGTTGTAAATGACCAGATAGGTTCACCCACGTACACAAAAGACCTCGCCCGGGCCATTGCCCAGCTTATAGGAACAGAGAGCAAGGGTTCCACCACCAGGGCAAACCTATATGGAATTTGGCATATTACAAATAGTGGACAATGTTCCTGGTATGAATTTGCAACAGAGATTCTCCAGGACTCGGGTGTTCGTGTGAAACCGATTACTTCTGAGGAGCTGAATAGACCGGCAAGGCGTCCTAGGTTTTCCGTTCTAGAGAACGGTGTATGGAAATTCCAGGGCTGGAAGTCGCTAAGGCACTGGAAGGAAGCTTTAAAAGATTATCTGAAAGAAATTAGGAGCAACGCGTAGGGGACGACTGCCATGTCGTCCCTGGGCGGCCACAGCGGGCCGCCCCTACAACTAATCCTGTAGGGGTTCGATTCATCGAACCCTTCTGGACTGAGTTATAAAAAGTATGAAAGGGAGAATAAAATGGTTAAGTTGTCCAAAAAGAAAAAAGTTAAGAAGAAAAGAAAAGGCAAAAAGGTGAGCATAATCGGAACCGGCCATGTAGGACTGGTCACCGGAGCTTGCCTGGCAGAATTGGGAAATAGAGTGATTTGCGTCGACAACAATGAAGAGAAAATAGCCAGCTTGAACAGGGGAGAGATGCCCATATACGAGCCCGGCCTGGAAGAACTTGTAAAGAGAAATATCCGTGCTGGCAGGCTTTCTTTTACCACGAACATCAAGGAAGGAGTTAACAATTCAGAAATTATCTTTATTGCCGTTAATACTCCTCCGAAACCGGATGGAGAAGCAGACCTCTGTTTCGTTGAAGCTGTCTCCCGGGAAGTAGCTCAAACAATGAATGGTTATAAGATAATAGTGGAGAAAAGCACAGTGCCGGTAGAGACAGGGAAGTGGATTTCCCGCACAGTAAAATTGAATAATAAGAAAAATATCAGTTTTGACATTGTTTCCAACCCCGAATTCCTGCGTGAAGGCTCGGCAGTGTATGATACTATGCATCCCGACCGTATCGTCCTGGGAGTAGAGTCTAAGAAAGCAGAAAGGATTATGAGAGAACTATACCAGCCACTCAATGCTCCAATCATCGTTACAGATATTGAGAGTGCAGAGATAATCAAGCACGCCTCCAATTCATTCTTAGCAATGAAGGTTTCCTACATAAACTCTATTGCCAATGTCTGTGAGAAGGCAGGTGCCAATATAAAGAAAGTTGCTGAGGGGATAGGTTGCGACAAAAGGATTGGACAGGATTTTCTCAATGCCGGGGTCGGTTTTGGTGGAGCCTGTTTACCTAAAGATTTGAAGGCATTTGTAGGAATTACACAGAAGTTAGGTTACGACTTCGAGCTCCTCAAGGTTGTGGAAAAGATAAACCACCAGCAGAGGGAGCTTCTGGTAAGTAAAGTTAGGGATGCCGTATGGAATATAAAAGATAAGACAATCGGGATCTTAGGACTTGCTTTCAAGCCCAATACCGATGATATGAGAAAGGCTCCTTCAATTGATATAATTCAAATGCTCCAGAAAGAAGAGGCAAAAATTAAAGTTTATGACCCGGTAGCAATTCCAGTTGCCAGGGGAATCCTGAAAGAAGTTACCTATTGTAAAGACTCATACGACACAGCAAATGGATGTGATGCCCTGGTGATTCTCACCGAATGGGAAGAGTTTAAAAAACTCGACTTTAAAAAGATTAAGAGATTGATGAA
>DAOVHK010000081.1 GCA_030671905.1 Clostridia bacterium
AATCATAGCTCACCCCCAGAAAAAGAGGGCCAGGAACTTTGAGGATGCCACTCAGTTGGCTATTGTCCAGGAGGTCCTTTCTGGCAAGACTCTGGGAAGCAAGGAGTTCACTGACGAGAGGGGAGTGGAGATGGTTGGTGCTTATGCTCCAGTGAAGAGATTAGGCTGGGGGATGATTGTGCAGCAGGCAAAAAATGATGCCTATATCTCGGCAATAAAAATGAAGCAGAACGCTATCCTCTGGATAATTCTGTCCATCTTTGGAGCAGCCCTGGTGGGGTTTCTTACTGCCCGGGGATTGAGCCGTCCCATCCTCAACTTAATTGTGGGTGCGGGAAAGGTAGCCCAAGGCGATTTTACCCATAAAGTTGTGGTAGAGACTCACGATGAACTTTTAACTCTAGCCGATACCTTCAATTTAATGACCCAGAAATTGAAAGAGTATAGTGACCTGCAGATTGACAGAATAATTGCCGAGAAAACCAAGACAGAAGCAGTCATCTACAGCATTGCCGATGGAATTGTGATGACAGATTTTTCTGGCAGGATAGCGCTTATGAACAAGCAGGCCCGGGAAATGCTTCAAGTTAGCGGGGAAGAGGTGCTGGGCAAAGATTTGATAGATTACATTGGAGACAAGAGGATTGCCCAGAGCCTTCGTGAGATAATGGAACAGAAAGAGAAGACTGTAGTGAGGGAAATCGACCTCTCTCAGGGTCCTTACCGGAAGTTCATAAAGACAGGCACCAATATCGTAAAGACTGAGAAAGGAAAGAATCTGGGTGTGGTTACAGTGCTCCACGACATTACTCTGGAGAAAGAGATAGAAAAGATGAAAGATGATTTTGTCCATTCCATAACTCATGACCTCAGAAGCCCAATGACTTCCATTCGTGGGTTCGCGGAGGTTCTGCTTGATGGCTCGGCTGGCGAAATAAATGAAGAGCAGAGGGAATTTTTGAAAATAATAGATGCTTCCGGCAAGAAACTTCTGGGTATGATCAATAACATTTTAGACGTGGCAAAGTTAGAAACCGGTAGGATGAAACTTACTCTTGCAAAGTTCGACCCAAAGGAGACCGTTGAAAGAATCATCAAGATAATGGAACCACAGGCAGTAAAAGCAGAGGTGAAGTTATCCAGTCAGGGATTAGACTCTGTTCCCAAAATTCGGGCTGATAGCGACATGATGGAGCGGGTAATTATGAATCTGGTCTCCAATGCCATAAAGTTTACTCCTTCTAAAGGGAGAATCGATATAATTGGACAAGACTTCCCGGATAGGATTCAAATTACAGTCGCTGATACCGGGATGGGTATTCCTCCAGACTATTTAGACACGGTATTTGACAAATTTCAGCAGGTAGTGGATAAGGTAGATAAGAGAAGGGGGTCTGGTTTAGGGTTAACTATCGCCAAACATGGAGTAGAGGCCCATTTAGGAAAAATCTGGGTGGAGTCGGAAATGGGAAAGGGAAGCAAGTTCTCTTTCTGGCTTCCCAAAAAGTTGGTAAAGAATAAAAAAGGAGAAATCGTATGTGGTTGATGGGAAAGAAGGCAACCATTCTAATTATCACTTTTATGGCTATTCTGTCTCTCTTTTCCCTATCTCAAGCTCAGGAGGAGAGGGTCGAGCTTATCGAAGTGACTGTAAAGAAAGGAGATACACTCCACAAGTTTGCAGAGATATATTTACAGGACCCATCACGGTGGCCAGAGATTTACAAATATAATAAATCCCTGGTCAAGAATCCCCACCTTATCCTTCCGGCAATGAAAATCAAGGTCCCGGTGGGTTTACTGAAAGATGAGATTGCCGACATAATCCGTATAAGAAACAAGGTGCGTACCCGGAAAAGGGGAGAATCGGAATGGGAGAGGGCGGTTCTCCGTATGAGGCTATTCTCTGAAGATGGAATCAGAACTCTTTCTGACTCTCTCGCTCATATAGAATTTATAAAAGGTGAGATCATCAGGTTAGGGGAGAACTCACTGGTTATCCTTAGACCACAAGAGAAAGAGGAGACAGTAGAGTTACTTTCCGGAGAGTTGAGAGCATCAGAGGCAAGGGTTCTCACTGCTTCTGCAATAGTTGAACCCCAAATCTCAGCTACGCTTGGCAAACCCGATTTCAAAACAAAGATAAAAAAGGACAAGACGACCCTGGTATCTGTTTACAAGGGGAAGGTGGATCTCATATCCCAGGGAGAGAGAGTGACAATTAATGAAGGATTTATGTCTCAGGCAAAATTGGATTACGCTCCGGAAAAACCTATCGCCCTGCCGCCCCCTCCTGACCTGGACCAGGCCAAGGACGAGCTGGCAAAGGCACCGACTGCTCCTGAGTTAGGTGAACAGGAAGTGGTAAAAGAAGAGATTAATTTGGAGGAGACTCTTGTCGGTCTCGATTTCTCTGAAAAGAAGAGAAGACTGGGGATAAAATATCTCCATCTTCAGATCGCTTCTGACCCCAAATTTATGGATATCGTCGAAGATAAGAGATTGAAAAGTATCGCAGAGTACCGGAGGAGGAAACTTCCCGATGGCGAATATTTCTGGAGAATCTCTTATGTTTATGAAGACGAGTTCGAGAGCAAATATTCTCCAGTCAGAAGTTTTACAGTTGTTACTACTCCTCCCGGGTTAGAGATATCTTCTCCCCAAGAAAGGGAAAAAATCCCGGATGAATTTGTTAAAGTGAAGGGCAGGACAGATGAAGGTTGCATAATAAGAGTAAATGATAAACGCATATACGTCGATGAGGAGGGAAAATTTTTCACTGTAGTATATTTGACTTTGGGGAAAAACATAATCACTGTTCAATCTGAAGATGAAAAGGGTAATGTAGCTATAGTAAAGAGAAAAGTGGAAGCAGTACCTCCGAAGAAGAAAGGCTTCTGGGGTGGGCCAGGGATTGCGATTACCATAGGTTTAATAGCAATTATTTTAAGCTTAAGTGTCCTTTAAAGGTTAAAGAAATGCCTAAGAAAGTGCTTATTGTAGATAGTGATATTGATGCAAGGTTTTTAGTGAAGGTGCATTTAAGAAGATTCAATGTTGAATTTATCGAAGCCAGAAATGGAGAGTCGGGGTTGGAACTCGTCCAATCAAAGAAGCCCGATTTAATTATAATGGATTATGTCCTGCCCAAGTTGAGTGGCTACGAGATGATAAAGAGAATACAGAAGGACAAGGCTACCAGAGATATCCCTATAATTATAGCCACAATAGCCGGATTCGACTTGCAGATGAAAGAATTGAATGTTGTACAGTATCTCCCCAAACCTTTCTCTCGAGAACAATTTTTAACAGCAGTGGAGAAAGCCTTAGGAAAGATGCCCCTTAAAAGGAAGGAAGCCAAAGTAGCCGCTCCGGGTGGTCAAACTGCAAAGGGAGCTTCTATCAAAAAGAAAAGGGAAGCTACAGCCACAATGAAAAAGATTGTTATAGCAGATGATGATGAAGATGTGAGAGAGTTATTGAAAAGTTTACTCAAAGATAAATATCTAGTAATCCTGGCTAGAGATGGGCTGGATTTGATAGAAAAAGTCAAAAAAGAGAAACCAGACTTAATCATCTGTGATGTGATTATGCCCGGGCAGAGCGGCTATAAGAGTATTAAAAGGTTAAGGGAGAAGCCTGAATTTCTCAATTTGCCAGTAATCTTCAATTCGGGCTTAGTTAAAGATAAAGAGTTATACGAGACCTTAAAGCCAGAAGGCCCGAGCTATTTCATAAACAAACCATTCGGGAAAAAGGTCATTTTAGATAAAATAGAAGAAATGTTAAGTAAATAAAAAAAAGGGTCAGAGTCATTTTTTGACTAAGTTATGGGCTCATAGCTCAACGGATAGAGCACAGGGTTGCGGACCCTGGTGTGAGGGTTCGATTCCCTCTGAGCCCTTTAAGTTTATAGGGATCAGGAGTGAAAATTTTTTTAATTTTTGCAAATGGGATATGTGTTGGATTAGCGGGATTCATATTCCTCTATTTTCTTAAATACAATTTCATTTCTTGGGTTATGACGGATATTCCTTCTCTCATCCAGATGTTTGTAGTATTTGCTCTGATTTTTGGGAAGAAAATATTAATGAATATTTCCATCCCTTTCCTTCTATTCTATGGAGCAGGGGGATTTTTTTTATTCGATTGGTCTTCCAGGACGATGCCTGCCCAGATAAGCCACTCGATAATGATTCTGACAGCTCTCTATATTAGCTATCTTATGATTACGCGCTGGGAGATAGGGAAGTTGGCAATCGGGATTATGCTCGGAATTATACTCTTTGTGCCGTTTAGAGTATTTGAGACTTACTATTTGGAAGCCCATCCAGAAATTAAAAGTCATTTCGAATTTTTTAAGGGCAAATAGTTTTGTGGAGAGATGCCGGAGTGGTTGAACGGGGCGGTCTCGAAAACCGCTATCCCGATTTCGGGATCGGAGGTTCGAATCCTCCTCTCTCCGTCTGATTCACAGGAGTGGTCGCTGTTAGCAACGGGCGCGAGACGGTGAGCGCCCCGAGTCCGAAGGACCGCTGGAGCGCCGAGGTCACCGGAACGGAACAGAGATTCGAAATTTGATAAAAGAAATTAGGAGGTTGAGAAAATGGTAAATTTGGGTAAAGTCATTTTTTGTGCTCTACTGGTAGTTACTCTTCTTGCTTTTCCTTTGGGAGCAAGCGACGGGATTGTTCTAAGAATTGAATGGAATAACCCCTTTAATCCAGAAGCCTCAGATCCTCTTGACCGGTATACCGAGATATACTATAACGTGACCGAACAAGGAGCAACCATTAGAGTCTATTCAATCAACGGAGAACTTGTAAGGACATTGGCAGAAAACAAAACAGAAATGGAAGATACTATAGAATGGGATGGGAAGAACGATAAGGGCAGGGTTGTGGGAAGCGGAGTATATCTGGTCAATCTAAAAATTGGTAAATCTTCGAAGACCATAAAGGTCGTTGTGTTAAAATAAGGAGGTGGCATGAACAAACTATTCAGATTTGGCATTATTTTCTTAATTGTCTTTCTTTTCGTAACATATCTTCCAAATTCAGTTTTCTCCTCATCAGGGATAGGCACTACCACAGGGAACTTCCTGAACATGAACTTTAGCCCTCGGGCTATGGGAATGGGAGAAGCATTCTGTGCTTTAGCCGACGATGTGAGCGCAATGCATTGGAACCCGGCAGGATTGGCTTTCGTTTTTAATCCAGAATTAGAGACAATGCACACTTTCTGGCTGGGTAATATAAGCCATGAATTTTTGGGTTACATCCACCCTATATCCCTGGGGACTATAGGGGTTAGTGCCTCTTATCTCCATATGGGCAGAATGAATAAAATAATACAGGGCACAGCGCAGGGCAAGTTTAATGTATACGATATTTACGGAGGGTTGGCTTATGGTCTCCCCGTGTCAAAGTCCTTCTGTTTTGGCTTTAATGTAATGGGATTAGAGAGTAGAATCGACCGAAATAGAGCTTCTGCTTTTTCCTCTGATGTGGGAATTATGCTTTCCACCCCTAACCGTTCATTTTCCTTTGGATTGGTCGCACAGAACCTGGGGACAAAAATGAGGGGTGAGAAGCTGCCTATAAATATCAAAGCTGGTTTAGCTTGTAAGGTTAAATTTTCCCAGGAGAGAGTCGACCTTTCAATTGCCCTCGATGCAAATAAACCTATAGAGGGAAACTTTAATTTCTCGTTAGGGATTGAGCATGTTTTGTTGGAGACTTTTGCAGTTAGAGCAGGATATAAGTATGATTTACAAAAGACAGGGCTGGGCAATTTAGCCGGGTTGAGAGTGGGCGCAGGCTTATGTTGGAAGGGACTTCTAACGAATTATGCATGGGCGCCATATGATTCTCTGGGAACCACTCATATGGTTTCTCTGGGATACAGATTTGGTAAGGCAGGAAGACTCCCCACGGTAAAGCTTATATTACAGGCTGATCCCGGGGTTTTCTCTCCCAATAATGATGGAATGGACGATGTCACTGACCTGGTAATAGCGGGTGAGAATTTAGAGAAAGTAGAGAAGTGGAAATTTCGAATCAAAGATAAAGACGGTGCGATTGTATCAAGAAAGTTCGGGGAGATTTTACCTATCTCTATCGCTTGGGATGGAACTGATACAGAAGGCAATCTAGTTCCTGATGGACTATATACTTGTCAGATAGAGACAAAGGAGTGGGGGAGATTGCCTGCAAAGTCTGAATGGACACCGACTTTAGTTGACAATACTTTACCCAGGGCTGAGATTATTATTACTACAGGAGCATTTTCTCCCAATGGTGATGGTATAGATGATACAGTGACTTTCCGGCTTGAGGCGCAAGATGCCAACGAGATAAGAAGCTGGATGGTTGAGATATACAATAGACAGGGGAAGTTGGCGAAAACTTTTAAGGCCGAAGAACCACCTCCCCAATCTATTGTCTGGGATGGTAAAGACGATTACTATAAGGCAACTGTTCCTGCCGGGGAATATAGAGTAAAATTGGTCATCTATGACGTTGCCTGGAATAAGGGGACCTCTTCTTCTAAAAAATTGAAGGTGGAAATGCCATTACCCAAACTTGGGAAAGGGATAAAGATAGAAGAAGAGGAAC
>DAOVHK010000058.1 GCA_030671905.1 Clostridia bacterium
CCTGGGACGGGGGATACTCATCTCTGAGATTCTCGGCCCTCCCAGGGCTAAAAAGCCGTTCAGGAGGATTCGCTGAGGATTATAACTTTTCCTGAATTGTTAAATGAAAAATAAGAGAGAACCAACCCAAAGGGATAGGAGCAGGCTGAGAGTGTCGGTCATTATCTTTTTGGGTTTTTGTGTTTGGTAGAGCGCAAATTTCTGGTAGTTGATTATCGGCTGGAAAATTGAAGGAGGCTTTGAGTGCATATTCCTCTGGTTGATTTAAAACGTCAGTACTTGTCGATTAAAAAAGAAATCGATGAGGCTATTAAGGAAGTCATCGATAATAGTGCCTTTATTATGGGAGAAAATGTTGAAGGATTTGAGAATGAGTTTGCAAAATTTTGTGGAGTTAAATATGGAGTAGGGACAAGTTCGGGAACTACCGCTCTTCACCTGGCACTGGTAGCTTGCGGAGTAAAGCAAGGCGATGAAGTTATTACCGTTCCCTATACATTTATTGCTACTACGGAAGCAATATCTCATACTGCTGCGAAAGTCGTTTTCGTAGATATTGAGGATAGAAGTTATAATATGGATTCTGAGAAGATTGAACAGGCGATTACAGAAAAAACCAAAGCGATTATCCCCGTCCATCTATTTGGTCATCCTGCCGATATGGATAAGATTATGGAGATTGCTAAAAAGCACAATCTCATTGTAATTGAAGATGCTTGCCAGGCTCACGGTGCTGAGTATAAAGGGAAGAAGGTGGGAAGCCTGGGAGATATTGCCTGCTTCAGCTTTTATCCCGGAAAAAATTTGGGTGCCTACGGAGATGCAGGCATAGCGGTCAGTGATAATCAGGCATTAGTGGAAAAGATGAGATTATTGAGAAATCATGGTTACCAAAAAAAATATTACCACGAAATAGAAGGATATAATTATCGACTGGACGCAATTCAGGCTGCGATACTGCGAGTAAAGTTAAGACATCTTGAGGAATGGACGGAAAAAAGAAGAAAAAATGCCAAATTGTATGATGAATTACTTAAAGGGAGTGAAGTTAAAACTCCACTGGAAATGGAATATGCCAAGCACGTTTACCACCTTTATGTGATTGGAATAGAGAAGAGAGAGGAATTATACTTAAGGCTAAAGAAGAACGAGATTTCTACAGCCATCCATTATCCTCTACCTTTACACCTTCAACAAGCATACAGTTATCTTGGTTATAAAAAAGGCGATTTTCCCGTCTCCGAAGCCTGCACGGAAAGATTGCTTTCTCTTCCCATGTTTCCCGAATTGACTGAAGATGAAATCAAAAAGATTGTGGAGATAATAGAGAAGAAAAATTGAAACAAAAAACAGAGAATGGCTTAAAAGTTCCAATTATTATCCTTTCAGGTTTTTATATTTTCTGGACCTATTTTTTCTATAATAACTACTTTATTAAAAGTAACTTTCTGATTTCATTGAAATGGTTAGTTCATATCTTTTCAAATCTCCGATATCCACATAACTTCAGTTTGGGCAGATTCATTCCCTTAGCAGGTTACCACCTTTTGTTACTTGTTGGCTTGGGAATAATCTGTATGATTGCTTTTGGCATGGGCAGGAAAATCTTAAAGTTATTAAGGATTGAAGGAGAATCTATATTAGAAAGCACTATTTTTGCTTTGGGCTTGGGATTTGGTTCTTTGTCATTAATGATATTCGCTCTGGGTATTTTGCAATTATACTATACTTGGGTAGTCTATTCTGTGTTAGGAATATTGAGTGTTTTTTCATTTTTTGAAGTTAAAAAGGTTAAACTTCAGAAACCTCAATTATCGTCATCGAAACCCAGGTTCACAGTGTTTGGTATATTTTTTTGTGGATTATTGGGAGTAGCTGCAATAATAAATTTAGTTGGAGCTCTGATTCCGGAATCATTCTACGACTCTTTAGTATTCCATTTAGCAGTTCCCACTCTCTATAAGATAAATCATGGGATAAGGAATATTGAGACCATTTGGATTTCCCATTTCCCTCAAAATATGCAAATGTTATATACTATGAGTCTTCTATTGGGAACGGATATTTTGGCAAAACTTATCCATTGGATAATGGGAATATTTGTAGTTTTACTCGTTTACACATTTGGGCGTAAGTATTTTAACTATCGGGTAGGACTGCTGGCAGGAGCCATATTTTATACAATTCCCATGGTTGCTATGCAATCCCGCGTTACAGGAGTTGAGCTTAGCCTAACTTTTTTCGATCTACTGGTAATTTTCGCCTTGGTGAATTGGTTTGCCATAAACAGGAGAGATGAGAAGCCAAAGTTGGGTAAAGATGGTTGGTTAATCGTGGCTGGTATATTTAGTGGTTTGGCTATGGGAGTAAAATATATTGCTATGTATAGCTTTCCGCTATTTGCTATTTCCATTTTCTTGGGAGGAGTCATAATACATAAGAGAAAAATTAAGATGTCCCTAAAGAAAACTTTCCTATTTTGTGTGGTGGCGACAGCTCTATTTTCTCCTTGGTTGATAAAGAACACGATTTATACGAACAATCCGTTCAACCCATTTCTGAGTAGCGTGTTCAAGAGTAAAAATTTCTACTTTGGCTCTGAATACACTCGCGTAGATACCAAAAACTACTTGAGCAGAGGGGCTAAGAAATGGAGTAAGTACCCTACAAGGAACCTAAAAGAATGGTTGATATTTCCCTGGACTCTTACGAAGAAAGGTAAGGATTCCAATTCTTTCGTTGGCCCTATATTTCTATATCTACTTCCTTTGCTGTTTTTTTTAAGGAAAGAGAGTCTGATTAAATTTTTGATTTTTTTAGGGGCAGCTTGGTTCCTTGCTTGGAGTTTGATAGCCATGAGAAATTTAAGATTTTTTATAGCAGGACTTACACTATTTGGAATAATAATTTCTTATCTTCTGTTGAAAGTTGGAAAGGAGAATAGATACTTTACAAAGATAGTAATTTTTCTTGTCTTCCTTATGTTGATAAATAATGTTGGGTGGAGCGTAGTTATACTTACGACGAACAAAGATCCTTGGGGCGTGGTTTTGGGCAGGGAATCGAGGGAGGAATATTTATATAGGGATAGCATAGGCAGGAATTTAATGCCCTATTATTATCCCGTGGTCAAATATATTAATCAAAATTTACCACTTGATGCAAAGGTCTTGTTTATAGGCGAAGCGAGAGGTTATTATTGTGAAAGAGAGTTTGTCACCACTCTGGCTGAGGACCTTCACAGTATTGTTACCAGATTAGTGAGATTTTGTAAGGATACTGATGAGTTGTTAGAAAGACTTAAGAGTTTAGGCATTACCCATGTCTTGTATAACCGAAGAGAGGGCTATCGTCTAAAAGGTTTTAAGATTTTCGATTGGCAAGGTGACGATTTCCCAATTTTCCACAAGTTTTGGAGGAATAACCTGAAATTAATCTATACGGAAAAAGATGTATATCTCTTCGAGGTTAGATATGAAAAGGAAAGAGATAAAATAATCAATTATGTGGAAATATACGAAACTACCAAGGTGGATGGCTATATAATGGAAGCCAGAGACCGAATTACTCGAAATGAGATCGATCAAGCCTTCAATCTCCTACAAAATGCCAATAAGATAATGCCCGATTCAGCAGTAATTCATTTCAATCTTGGCTTCGTATATATGAAGAAAGGAAACTTCGAGCAAGCCATAAAAGAGTGTAACCGTTCACTTGCTCTCAATCCCTATGACTCTGAGGTCTATCTTCTATTAGGTTATTTGTGTTTTCAGAAGAAAGATTTAACTAATGCTTCGGAAAATTTCAAAAAAGTAACAGAATTAAATCCAAATTCAGCTCAGGGTCACGGAAATTTGGGATTTGTTTATGCTGAGATGAGAAAATACAGAGCAGCAATAGAAGAATTAAAGATGGCGATGAAATTAGCTCCCGGAAATGAGAATTTCAGAAATATGTTAAGAAGGTTGGAACAAGAATACGCAATTGGAGGAAAAAAACAATGAATGTGGCACTTATAGGTGCAGGATACTGGGGTCCCAACCTGGCCAGAGTCTTTTTTGAGCTGCCGGGCTGTAATCTCCATACAATTTGCGACAAGAAAAAAGAACGCCTCGATTCTATCAAAGCATCTTTTCCGAATATAAAAACAACCCAAGACTACAAGACCTTACTGAGAAATCCTGAGTTAGAAGCAATTGTCATAGTCACCGAAGCGCAACATCATTATCAGATTGCCAAGGAATGTCTACTTGCCGGTAAACATGTATTAGTGGAGAAGCCATTAGCTCTCAATAGTCATGAATGTGAAGACTTAATCGGCATTGCCAAAGCTAAAAATCGCATCCTCATGGTTGGACATCTGCTTGAGCACCATCCTGGAATTCGTAAATTGAAAGAACTTATAGATAACGGAGAAATAGGGAAGGTCTACTACATTTATTCACAGAGAGTAAATTTAGGAGAAATAAGGCGTTATGAAAATGCATTATGGAGTTTTGGCCCTCACGATGTATCGGTCATACTCTATCTTTTAGGGGAAGAACCAGAAAGTGTAAATGCCTTTGGGGAATCTTATCTGCAAGAAAATATAGAAGACGTCGTTTTTGTGAACCTACATTTTAAGAATAAAGGAATGGCTCAGGTTCATCTTAGCTGGCTTGATCCACATAAGATTAGGAAGTTCACCATTGTAGGAAGTAAGAAAATGGTCGTGTTTGATGACATGGAAAGTTCTGAAAAGATTAAAATCTATGACAAAGGAGCCGATTCCCCGGGGAAATACGTCTCCTATGGAGATTCCATCACATTAAGGATTGGCGACATCAGTATACCTAAGATAGATATGAAGGAACCCCTTAAAATTGAGTGCCAGCACTTCTTAGACTGCATCAGGGAAAATAAACGCCCTTTGAGTGATGGAGCAGATGGTTTACGTGTAGTGCGTGTGTTGGAGGCGGCACAGAAGTCGATGGAGAATTACGGGACTTTAGTGAAATTGGAGGGATAGATGGGTCAAGAAGAAAAAAAAGGTTATTTCGTGCACGAATCTGCATATGTAGATGAACCAGTTCAGATAGGGAAAGGCACCAAGATATGGCATTTTTCTCACATTATGAAGGGAGCACAGATTGGCGAGAATTGTAAAATTGGTCAAAATGTATATGTAGATACTAATGTGAAAATTGGAAACAACGTTAAGATTCAAAATAATGTCTCTGTGTATAAAAATGTCATTTTAGAGGACAGTGTTTTCTGCGGTCCGTCGATGGTGTTTACCAATGTGTTTAATCCTCGTTCTGATTACCCTCGTAGATTAGATGAATACGGGAAAACCTTAGTCAAACGGGGTGCCACCATTGGGGCCAATGCAACAGTCCTCTGTGGCATTACCATAGGAATATATGCATTCATTGGAGCAGGGGCAGTGGTAACAAAAGATGTCCCTGACTACGGATTGGTTTATGGTAATCCGGCAAGGATTCAGGGCTGGATGTGTGAATGTGGCACCAAATTGCAATTTACCGATAATAAGGCAGAATGTCAAAAATGTCACAAGCGATATGAAAAAGAAGGAGAGAAAGTAAAGAAAGTGAAGTGATTCTCCAGGTATAAGAATGGATTGTGGAAGGAGAAACTATGTATAAAGGAAAGGCAATAGCTGTGGTTGTACCAACTTATAATGAGGAGAAACTTATTGGCAGAGTTTTGGAAACAATGCCGGAGTTCGTTGATAAGATAGTTATTGTAGACGATGTGAGTAAAGACAATACAGTGAGAGAAGTGAAGAAATTTGAGGAGGCATTGGGTAGGCGGTTAATCTTATTAGAGCATAAGAAGAACCGGGGAGTTGGTGGAGCGATAGTTACTGGTTATAAATGGGCTAGAGATAACAATATGGATGTCACCGCGGTTATGGCAGGCGACGCTCAAATGGACCCCGTAGACCTTCCCCAATTACTTAATCCTGTGGTTGATGGCCAAGCAGATTACACAAAAGGGAACAGGCTGATTACCGGTGGTACATGGCACATGATGCCCAAAAAGAGATATCTGGGGAACGCTTTCCTTTCACTACTTACTAAAATTGTGTCCGGATATTGGCATGTGGCAGATTTTCAATGCGGCTATACTGCTATTTCTCTCAAGGTTCTCAAGGTCATAAACCTGGATAAGGTTTATAAGAGATTTGGTATGCCCAACGATTTTCTGGTCAGGTTGAATGTCCATTATTTTCGTGTAAAAGATGTGCCTGTCAAAGCTATTTACAATATTGGTGAGAAATCTGGTGTCAAAATGTGGAAAATTATTTTTACACTTAGTTTCTTGTTATTAAGAATGTTCTTTTGGAGAATGAAAGAAAAGTATATTATCAGAGATTTCCACCCTTTAATATTCTTCTATCTTTTGGGAATACCATGTACGACAATTGGGACGATTTTTGGATTCTATATGTTCTTTCGTAGGCTCCTCGTAGGTCCTGTTGCGGCAACCAGTGTTCTTTTTGCGGCTTTGTTGATTATCACAGGGTTGCAATTTCTTCTGTTTGCTATGTGGTTCGATATGGAATATAATAAGGACCTCAAGTGAACGGCAAAAAAAGAAACAATTTTAGCTGTTACTATAGATGCGGATGACTGACATCTCATTCCTTAAGTGATAGGTTCATCTTTTTCAGGTATTTTCTGTCGATCTTTTTAGTAAGTGTAAAGGAGACACGACTTTCTTAGCGATTCTACTAAACCAGTGCTCGACCTCCTCGAATATTTAGGTCTGCGAGCTATCTTTTTTCTAGTGGCGGATGTGGTAGACTATTACCAGCTCTTTTTGAAAAGACTGTAGAGTGTGGGGATGGAATCAGTTCGTCAGAAAAAAACAGGATGTAAATATGACTCCAGCGTATCGCTGAATTCTGTTTGCGACAAGTTAGGTAAAATTTTGTATGAAAAGAAAAGAATCCAAAATTAGCAAACACAGAAAGTACACAAATCGTAATCTAATAAACAGATATTTAATAAGTAATTTCTTTAATAAAGTTGGGTTTCTACTTTCTAATATCTCATTTGAAAGCGTGCTAGATGTTGGTTGCGGTGAAGGTATTCTTCTGTCACATATTCGAGAGCATTTGGTTGGGAAGCGAGTTTTTGCTACGGATATAGGTCCCATAGAAATTGAGACTGCCGAGAAGAATATTCCTTTCGCCAACTGTATAGTGGGAAGCATCGACAAGTTACCCTTTGTTAATCGCGAATTTGATTTGGTAATATGTACTGAAGTATTAGAGCATCTTAATGCTCCTAGTCTTGCGTTGCAAGAGATTCGTCGCGTAACTGCCGGGTACTGCATTTTATCCGTACCAAATGAGCCGATCTGGCGTTTTCTAAATATTACTCGTGGTGCATATATTATTAATCTCGGTGACACTCCTGCTCATGTAAATCACTGGAGCAGTATGTCATTTCAACAATATGTCAGCGATTACTTTCAAATAATAAAGGTAATTAGACCTCTTCCATGGACACTTTTGCTCTGCTCTCAAAAAAACAAGTTGGGAAACTTCACCTAACAATGTGTATCAGGTTCAGGTGCTTTCGCACCTCACCCAAATCCCCTTTGGCCCTTTCAGATACAGGCGAGACATTAGATTCTAAACCTAATAGGGTTAGAACAACTCTTTATTATACCGGAAGCGGAAATCTGGAGAGCTTCTTCTGACTAAATAAAATTCGAAAAACGCCGCAAATCCAGAAAAGATAAAAGAATGCGCATATTATTTATCTACCCTTTTTGGGTCCAAATTTATGGTCGGTATGAACCTGCTCGAAGAGTACATGGTTTTGACCCACCATTGGGCCTTTGTGCTTTAGCAGCTTTTATGAAAGTCAACGGATGTGAAGCAAAAATAATTGACATGGATGCAGAAGGGAAAAGTATTGGCGATATAATCCAAGAAATCAATCAGTATTCGCCGGATGTGATTGGAATTTCAGCAACTTCTCCAGTATTTCCAATGGCAAAATTAACTGCAAGTAAAATAAAAGAGAAATTCAATATCCCCCTTGCGATCGGTGGAGTGCACGTTACGGTAGCGCCTGAAGAGGTAATGAGAGAAGGGAAATCTTTTGATTATGGAATTATCGGTGAAGGTGAGATAACACTACTGGAACTGGTGGAGGTCTTGGCAAGGGGTGATTCTGTAAACAGGGTAAAAGGGTTGATATATCGAGATGGAGAGAATGTCTTGAGAACAGAACCTCGGCCGTATATTCAAGACCTTGATTCACTTCCGATTCCAGACCGTACCCTTTTAGATTTGGACAGATATACTTTTAGCATCCCCAAAAAGGGAATTGGTAGAATCACGTTTATGATGACAAATA